>JANYGV010000140.1 GCA_025359285.1 Burkholderiales bacterium | reverse complement strand
TGTCAAACAGCGGCTCTTTATCTTCCTGATTATCTTTGTTGTAGGCCAGCGGCTGACCTTTCATCAGGGTGAGCAGCGCCACCAGATGGCCGTTCACCCGTCCCACTTTACCGCGCACCAGCTCGGCCACGTCGGGGTTTTTTTTCTGCGGCATGATCGAGGAACCCGTGCAAAAACGATCCGCCAAATCGATGAACGCAAAATTGGGATTCATCCAGATAATCATCTCTTCGCAAAACCGCGAAAGATGCGTCATCACGAGGCTGCCCGCTGCTACAAATTCAATCGCAAAATCGCGATCCGATACCGCGTCGAGCGAATTTTCACATACGCCGTCGAAGCCTAATTGTGCGGCCACAAATTCGCGATCAATCGGAAACGTCGTGCCGGCCAGCGCCGCCGCGCCGAGTGGCAAGCGATTCATGCGGCGACGCACATCTGCCATTCGCGCCTCATCCCGCGACAGCATTTCCACATAGGCCATCAGGTGATGGCCAAACGTGACCGGCTGCGCCACCTGTAGATGCGTATAGCCGGGCATCACCGTATCGGTGTGTTGTTCAGCTAACTTCACGAATGCAAGTTGGGTCGCACGCAGCAACGATATGATGTGGTCGATTTCGCCGCGCAGCCATAGCCGGATGTCGGTCGCGACCTGGTCGTTACGCGAGCGGCCGGTATGCAAACGTTTGCCCGCATCGCCTATGAGGGCGGTGAGTTTGGCCTCGATATTCATATGCACATCTTCGCGATCAATAGACCATTCGAACCGCTGTTCGCGAATGTCTGCCGCGATTTCTGCCATGCCGCGCTCGATGTCGGCCAAATCTTTCGCAGTCAGCACGCCCACCTTGGCCAGCATTTTCGCGTGCGCGAGCGAGCCCTGAATATCGACTTCGGCCAAGCGTTTATCAAAGGTAACGGAAGCGGTAAAGCGCTTGACCAATTCACTGACCGGTTCATTAAATCGGGCAGACCAGCCGGACGGGCCTTGAAAAGATGAGGACATGATGACTTGTATTTTTGGTTAGAAATCGCGCAGAATCGAGTGACAATAACGATTCGATGCGGGTGTTCGCCCGCTTTCACGAGCGAGCGCATTAAAAAAGAGGACGCATGAGTATAGTGCAACCGCCGATAACTGATGCCGTGCCCACGCATGCGACACCGCTGCAAGCCCGCGCGCGACTGCCCAATTTTTGTAATCTCGGCATCATGCTGCGTTTGCTCGTGATCATCAATTTGCTTTGCATCGCCGCCGCTGTTTTACGCACAGATCAGTTGCGCGAGGTGTGGCGGCAGTTCTTGATTATCTCCGCCGTGGCGCAGCCGGTCATCATCGTTTCGCTGCTGCTGGGCTGCGCGCTGCGACGCGTTTTGGCTAAGCTCAATTATTCGTTAGCGGTGGCATTTCTGCTAGTGATCGAGGCGTTGGTGGCGCTGCTGTTTTGGTGGTGGCTGGAGCTTATTTCGCCGTTCGATCAACCGATTCAGCTGTGGCAGTACGCGTTCTTTTTTGTGTTCGCGACCGGCGTGGCGCTGCTGTATTTTGACCTTCGCGCCCGCGCGCTGTCGCCTGCATTGACCGAAGCGCGCTTGCAGGCTTTGCAAGCCCGGATTCGCCCGCATTTTTTGTTTAATTCGATGAATGCAGTGCTGTCGCTCATCCGCGCCGAGCCCAGGCGCGCGGAACGTATGCTGGAGGATATGTCGGAGCTGTTTCGCGTGTTGATGGCCGATAACCGCAAGCTCACGCCGCTGGCGGACGAGCTGATGCTGTGCCGCCGATATCTGGAGATCGAGCAAATTCGTCTGGGTGATCGGCTGGTGGTGAATTGGCAAGTCGATGCGATGCCGGTAGACGCGCTGGTGCCGCCACTGATTTTGCAGCCGCTGGTCGAGAATGCGGTTTATCACGGCATAGAGCCGCGTGATTCGCCGGGCGAATTGCGGATTGTGATCGAGCCCAAGGGTAATCAGGTGGTGATTCGTCTGACCAATCCGTTTCGGCCCGGCTCAACGAATGTATCCGGTAATCGAATGGCGATTGCGAACATCAAGGAGCGCTTGCAGCTACACTTCGATGCGGAGGCGAGCCTCAAGGCTGACATCATCAAGGATCAATACATCGTCACCATTGCTATGCCCAATATCAATCGCGAACCGTAAACAGAACAAGTTGAACTGGAAACCATGAACGCCATCAGCAGAATATTGATCGTCGATGATGAAGCGCCCGCGCGCCGCCGACTGCGTGATTTGTTGGACGATTGCCGCGAGGAATTCGCACTGGTGATTGCCGATGAGGCGGCCAATGGCGTCGAGGCGATTGAAATTATTAACCAAGGCGGGATCGATATCGTGCTGACCGATATCCGCATGCCGTTGATGGACGGGCTTGAGGTGGCGCGGCACGTGGCCAAGCTGGACAGTCCACCCAAACTGGTTTTTACCACCGCGTTTGACGAATATGCCGTGAAGGCGTTTGAACTTAACGCGATTGATTATTTGCTAAAGCCGATCAAGCAGGAACGTCTGCTGGCGGCGCTAAAAAAAGCCAGTGCGGTCAGGATTGCGCAAGCGGAAGCGGTGGCGCTGGCGACCAAAGCGCGGCGTAAACATTTGTCGATACACGAGCGCGGCAAAATTATTTTGGTGCCGGTGGATGACATCATTTTTTTGCGCGCCGAGCTGAAATATGTGACGGTTAAAACGCTGGCGAAAGAGTATTTATTGGAAGAATCGCTTACGAAACTGGAAGAAGAGTTTGGTGAAATGTTTGCACGCATTCACCGCAGCGCATTGATAGCACGCAAAGCGGTGACCGGATTTGAGAAGGTGAGCGCGAGTGCGGCATTGCGTGGTGAACGGGTCGTTGAGCAGAGTGCTGAACCCATGGTGATCGAAGCAGACAAAGAGGAAGCCGGGGGCTCTTACTGGGTGGTCGTACTCAGAGGAGTTGAGGAGAAATTGCCGGTGTCGCGGCGGCAGCAGCATGTGATTCGTGAATTCTAACGATGCGTCGTAGATTGCCTTTGTTGGCTACTTTGTTGGCTACTTCGTTGGCTACTTTGTCGGCTAGTTAGCGCCTGAAGCTAGTTCCCAAGAGCCAACATTTTGGAATCTTCAATCGTTACGAATCTATTGCTGCCCATTGCGCTGGGCATCATCATGCTGGGGCTCGGTTTGTCGCTCACCGTCGATGATTTTAAACGGGTGGTGCGCTATCCGAAGGCCATACTGGTCGGGCTTTTCATACAAATGTTTGTGTTGACTGGCATTTGTTTCGTTCTTTGCGTCGCACTTAAATTACCATCGGCGTTAGCGGTGGGGATGATGTTGCTGGCGGCATCACCGGGCGGCGCGACGGCCAATATTTACAGCCATTTGGCAAAAGGCGACGTCGCGCTGAATATTACCCTGACCGCAGTAAACAGTGTTTTGTCGCTGTTGACGCTGCCGATCATTGTGGGCTTTGCGCTGCAATATTTCATGGGCAATGAGCAGATCGTGCCGCCGCCGTTCAAGAAAGTGATCGAAGTCGGCGTGATTATTCTGGGCCCGGTGATCGTGGGCATGTTGATCCGCGCGAGGGCCGTGACATTCGCGGCGAAAATGGAAAAGCCGATTCGGCTATTTTCGGTATTGCTGCTGGCGGGGCTGGTCGTCGCGGCGGTGGCGCAAAGTTGGGCGCTGGTGGTGGCCTCATTTGCGACGATTGGTTTTGCCTGTCTACTATTTAATCTGGCGTCGCTCGGCGTGGGTTACGCGGTCCCACGGGCGCTGAAATTGCCGAAGCGCCAAGCCGTGGCGATTGCGATGGAAATCGGTATTCATAACGGCACGCTGGCGATTTTTATCGCGATCAATATTGTGGGCAATAACGCTATGTCGATCCCCGCCGCGATTTACTCGCTCATCATGTTTTTGACGGCGGCCTTGTTTGCGGCGTGGTTGAATCGGAAAAAATGAAACTCCAGCATTGGCGGGCGGTTTGAAGCATAAACAGCCTAAACTGCCCGCCGATATTGGGATTTCACTTTCTGTAATGTCGACTCCGTTCGTAATGCCGCCATTTTTTCAGCTTTTTTGTGAAGGTAATTTATGCCGTTGCTGTTATCGCTTCTCGAAACCCGTGTGCTGGGTGTGTTGGTGGAAAAACAATGCACCGTGCCGGACTCGTATCCGCTGACCCTTAACTCACTGGTGTCCGGCTGCAACCAGAAAAACAATCGTGCGCCGCTGCTCAACGCCAGCGACGAGGAGGTTCAACTGGCGATCGATTCATTGAAATCACGATCATTCATCGTTGAATCCAGTGGCGGCCGCGTGATGCGTTATGCGCACAACGTTGGCCGCGTGTTGCGAATTCCTGACCAAGCGGTCGCACTGTTGGCAACCATGCTTCTACGAGGGCCACAGACCGCTGCCGAACTACGAATCAATGCCGAGCGCCTGCACAAGTTTGCGGACATCAGCGCGGTAGATGGGTTTCTGGACGAGCTAAGCAACCGTGCGGACGATGCGGGTGGCGCGCTGGCCATCAAGCTGGGAAAACTCAGCGGCGCGCGCGAAGCACGCTGGATGCATTTGCTTTGCGGCGAACCCGTTATTGAATCCGCTGACGCCACCGAATATTCCGGGCCATCCGCCGCTGGACTCAATATTAGCGTGTCCGAAATTGCCACGCTCAAGGCGCAAGTGGCGCGCCTTGATGAAGAGTGCGCAAATTTGCGCGGCCTGATGGATCGACTCTATCGCGAGCTGGGGGTTAGTCGCTAGTTTCTAAACGGTAGGCGCTATTCTTCAACGTTGGTTGTTATTGTTAGTCGCTCAACAATCGGTCCTGAAGCACGACACCGCGTTTCATTTCAACACGCCTTTGACTATCGGCCAAGCTGACAATTCTGCATCGGCTTGTCGCCAGTCGGCAACATTCGGCTGTGTTTTTTCTGCGGCCAGTGTTGCTATCCTTTGCTTTATCAACCACTTGGCAATAATCAGGCGGCTTGGCATTGAATTTGCGGAGTCGTTTAAACCAAGTTGCGCCGATAAGCAAAATAATGTTCAGGGGACGTGCCATGTCAGTCAAATTCAGCCAGTTGAGTCCAGCTGCTTCGGGCGGTCGTGCCGCGCGATCGTCTTCTTCTGACGGATTCTCTGTTACGCACCCTGCGCTTTCCCGAGCGCAAAGTTCATTCGTGCGCTGCATATGGATGATGATACTTGTA
>JANYGV010000137.1 GCA_025359285.1 Burkholderiales bacterium | reverse complement strand
GACCAGACTGGCGCCCAAAAAGCTCCAACGATAGGTCGACCTAGGCAAGCCATCAAGATATAAGATTACGCCAGTGCTGAACCACCAAATAAACAAGGTGAGCAGCACTGGGATGCCATGGGCAGTGAGCGACATCAGCTTACCTTTGAAGCGATTTTGCTTTAAGCCCGACAGGCTAACGGCATTGACGATTGCGGGATCACCAAGTAGGCACCATCAATACTTGCGGCGGGATTTGGTTGCGTTTGGTCGGCAGCACATACAAGCGCGCGAAGGTTGTGGCCGCGGCAATCGCCAAGCCTGCGCCTTTTAACTTGCCGATGACGCCACCTTGCTTTTGCGCTGCATCGCTCGCCACACCGATTAAACGCAAACGCTCAAGACCCGCACGGAATTTCGGCTGCTCCACATCGAGCTCAATCGGGAAAACTTGGCGAGCAATTTGCGAGGTGATGTCGAATACTTCAAAATCATATTTGGTCGAATCGAGGCCCAGCGCGGTATGCAGTTCCTGACGGTTGTGATCGCGAACATACATCGTGCCGTAGACAGCAATTAAGAAAAAACGGATCCACAGTTTGTTTACGCCAGAGAGCAGTTTGGGATCACTGCGCATCATTAGCGCCAACACTTCGCCATGCCGAAACTCGTCGTTGCACCAGCGCTCAAACCATTTAAAAATCGGGTGGAAACGATGTTCTGGATGACGCTCAAGCTGGCGGAAAATCGAGATGTAACGCGCATAACCAATTTTTTCTGAAAGATAGGTCGCGTACAAAATAAACTTGGGACGAAAGAACGTGTATTTTTTTGCACGCTTCAAAAATCCTAAATCTACCGCCACGCCAAAGTCACGCAGCGACATATTAATAAATCCCGCGTGGCGCGCTTCGTCGCGCGCCATATAGCCCATCGCCAGCTTCAGATCGGGATTGGTGAATTGCTTTTCCATTTCCTTGTACAGCACGCAGCCGGAGAACTCGGAGGTGACAGAGCTCACCAAAAAATCCAGAAACTCCTGGCGAAGTGCGGGCGGCAGATCGCGGATTTCAGAGCTGAATTCGGGGGTGCGCTGAAAATGATCGTGATTGTTATCGCCTTCAAATTCGAGCATGAGCTTGTCCCACTCAGCGCGTACTGAGGACATATCCATCTTGTTCATCTTGGCATAGTCGGTGGTGTAGAAGCGTGGCGTCAACATTGTTTCCTGATTGGCGACAGCCGTGGCATCCTGCGAACTGGCGATCAAGGGGGCGGTAGTTTCCATGCTGCTCTCCATCGGTACTTATTAAAACGGTTTAGCTAATCAGTCGGTCTAATTTAAGCGTTCAGGTCAAGTTATTGAATTAACCCGCCGCGTTGGCGATCGCGAGCAGCCGGACGAATGTCTCACGGTTAGTATTACCGAACGATCCCAAATCGACATAGCGTCCGGTGCTGGGATCTTCTAACATCAAACGACCATCAGTGTGCGCCACCAAACGGAACGCCGGCCCGCTGTCGACGCCAATGCGCTTGCGTTCACGGGCGAGACCACGCAAGGTGCCACGCAAAAAGTTGTTAGTGCCCGGGGCGGCGCTGTCGATCAATTTATTGTGTTTGGCTTCATAAATAAGGATGCTGCCATCTTTGCCGTCTTCAAATCGCAGTTCGTACGACGCGGTGATAGGCGCGAGTGGCGTCTTGTCCATACCTGAGCCTGTCACGCGAACCAGCGCGGTGCCTGCGAGTGCGAGCATCACCAGCAATGAAGCTGCCGCGACGGGTGAACGCAGAAGTGATTTACGGCTGGTCATGACGGCTAGGCTGGTCATTCAGGTGGTGATTTTGAAACTAAGCAGTTGCCGCTTGTGGCGATTTGGGTTTGACTGCACTATGTTCAGCTGGAGCCATTGTGCGAGCCTCCCCTGAGACGGCTTTTTTCTCAGAAGATTTTAAGGTCTCCAACAATATATTAGCTAATATTTCGGCTACTTTTTTTGCGTCAGGCACCGCGCGCAGCATGGGTGCCGTATCTTTAAGCTGCCACGGGCGCGCATGTGGCCACAAATGCAGATAGGCCAAACGATCCTCACCCGTCAACGACAACGGCAGGTCGCCCGTACCATCTTTATAAAGCTTCAGATCGGCTGAGCGGATTGTTTTAAGCGGCACCGTCACCGTGATCGAAAGGGCCACGCCAATGCGCAAAAAAACCCGATGGTTGGTGATGGCATATGTGGTGCTCTTTGCCATCAGCCAGGCCATCAGCGCAAACAGCGCCAGCGCCAGCAGCGAAAGCGGCACCAATCGCGCCGTGGATACCAGCACATCCGCGGTAGGCGAACCGTTGGCCACCATCCACAAGATATTGAACGTGATGGCGGTCGTGAAATAAATCGTCAGCGCTTTCATGTGAAATACGCGTAATGCAAAACTTTTCCAGTCAGGTGAATCCAGCCAGATGACTTGTTCGCCCTTAGGCAGCGGCGCGGCGAGATCAAGCGCGCGCTCGATCTCGAAGTTGGTCATCGAGCTGTGTTTCATATCAAGGGTTCCTGACGGTGAGCGTTAGCGTAGAGTATGCCAGCAGAATAATAAGCTGTGATCTTGTCTTCTTCAAGTTTTGTGATTTGATCCGCGCTTTTTGTGGCGGGCACATCGGCAAATTGGTGGCCCATGATAGATTGAACAATCACCTCACCGGACGGGCAATGATTCTGGCCGGGGCGCAGTGGCGCAAACATCACATCCATCCATTTCAAGCCGCGATTGGCTTGGATTCGTGCATAGTTGATCGGTAACAGAACACGACGCCCCCCTAGCTCTTTGCTGAGCTCGACTTCAATGTATCGAAGCACGACTTCGGCACGATCTACCCACACGTCACTGACCGTGCCCGCAATCACGCCGTCCGCACCTTTTACCGGCATGCCGCGCGGTTCTGGATCTTGCAGCGCGAGCGAGAAAGTAGTTTCCACGCGCAGCGGCACAATGGCGGGCAGGCCTTCAAACGTATGTTCAGCAATATCTTCACGGTTTGAATATGCGCCAGGGCCAACACCTGCCAGCAACGGATTGCCGGTCGGTTCCAGCGGCGAATTCGCGCCGCCAGACAGCACTGCGTTGCCGGTAAATTCAGTCTCAAGACGTGGCACAGTAACGCTGCGACCATCATGCAAGAGAAATGTTTTTGGTTCGGGCGACGGGAATAATTCATTCTTCGGGCCGCCGGGATGATCAGACTCCAGCGGATAACCTTCGCGCTGTCCCTCGCGCTGCAAATAAATAACGAGCCCGAAGAAAAAAATCCAAAACGCGTAAAGAGCGAGCTGTGCTGCGTCGATGTAGCCGGTGATTGCGCCTGTACCCATAATTTTCTCCTTAAAAAAACTTAGCCTGGAAATTCGGCCAAGCCGAATTTTGATGAAACCGGTTTTTGTGATTCGGCTCGGTTGCGCACCAAGGGACCGATTGTTGCGAGTGCTACGAACAGCAAAATAATTTCAATTAAATAAACAACGCCATAACCGGTGGCCGGGCCGATCAATACCTCGCCAAACGTGCCCTGTGTTGCTAGCGCAGAGATGCCATCACGGATGCCGCCGCCCATTGCGATCGCGGCACCTGCGGTACAGGCCTGAACAGCGCCCCACGCGCCAAGCGCTAAGCCAGTACGGCCTTCCGTTTCAAGGCTCATGGCCGCCGTGAGCGTGCCGACCGAGAATAAGCCACCGCCGAATCCGATCAAGGTGCTGCCAAATCGAAACAGTGTCGCCGAATCGAGTGGGTAAGCAAAAATGACCGCCGCAAAGGCAAGGGTGCCTAACAAAATGCCGATGCCCGCCACGCGATAAGGGTCGCCGCCTTTTTGCAGCCAGCGCGCTGCAATAGCAAAAGCGATCAACGCGCCAAGCGCCATCATGGCCGTCAAGGTGGTGGTCGCGCCTACCCCGAGCCCCAGAATTTCGCCGCCATAGGGCTCAAGAATAATGTCCTGCATGTTGAACGCGGCCGTACCCACGCCGAGCGCGATCAGAAAGCGGCGCGCACCTTTTTGTTCAATAAAGGTACGCCACGTGGTGCTGAAATCAGGCTGTGGCAGATTCGCGGCGGTTGCCGCCGGATTACGTGGCTCTTGTTTCCACAGCGCGATCAAATTAAGCGCCGCAGTCAGGGTGGCCGCGCCCTGCACGACTTTGACCAAACGCAATGCGGTGAACGTTTCGAGCAGTTGACCAAAAATAAATCCACTCACCACCATGCCGACCAGCAGCATCACATACATCAATGCCACCACCCGCGGCCGCGATTCAGCGGGGGCTAAATCGGTCGCCAGCGCCAGGCCCGCGGTCTGGGTAGTTTGAACGCCCGCGCCAACCAAGAGAAACGCCAACGCCGCACTAACATGGCCTACCCAAGCCGGGCCCCAGGTATCGCCTGACAAAATAATCAAGGCGAACGGCATGATCGCCAATCCGCCAAATTGCAGCAAAGTCCCCATCCAGATATACGGCACACGCTTCCAGCCCAGCACCGAGCGATGGGTGTCGGATTTAAAACCCACCAGCGCGCGGAACGGCGCGAACAATAGAGGCAGACCGACCATCAACGACACTAGCCATGCCGACACACCCATTTCAACAATCATGACGCGGTTAAGGGTGCCGATCAATAACGCCGTCACCATCCCGACTGAAACCTGAAACAGCGATAAACGCAGCAGGCGAGCTAACGGAAGCTCGGTGGTAGCGGCGTCGGCAAACGGCAAAAAGCGCGGGCTGATGCGCGTCCACTGGGTCGCGAATTTGCGGCTAAATGGATTTATTGCAAATTTCATGAGCGGGTGAGCTCCATGGCTTGAGAGGTATAAAACCCACTTTTCACGCGATATGTTCGGGCCGGTGTCCAGCTATGCAGTGTGGGATCTTTGCTCAGCAAACGATATAGATTATTGACGCTCACCGGTTCGATCCAGGGCGCGCGATTGCTGCGCGGCAATAGACGGCCCATCGCGCGCATTGTCGCTAGCAACGGTGTTTTAGGTGCGAAGGTAAATAGAATCGCTTGCTGGGTGCGCGCGGCGAGCCCCGACAACACGCGCACGGCATCGGCCTCACAATAATGAATGACCGAATCCATGCAGACGACGTAATCGAATTTCCCCAGCGCAGGGTCGAGCATGTCACCGGATAAAAAACGAATGCTGCCACCGTTTAATTCACTGGGGCCAGGCATCCGCTCTTCCGCTAATTTAACCAGTGTTGGCGAGAGGTCAATGGCGACAACCTCGGCTCCCCGCGCGGCTGCTAGGACAGAAAGTGCTCCAGTGCCGCACCCAGCGTCGAGGACGCGTGCGCCATGTAGATCTTGCGGCAGCCAGCCCATAAGCGTTGCGCGCATTTGATCGCGACCCGCACGCACCGTGGTGCGAATCCGCCCGACCGGTGCAGTCGATGTTAATTTTGCCCACGCATCCACCGCGGTGCGGTCGAAATATGTTTCGATCTCGCCGCGCCGTGTTTGGTATTGCGCCTGGGAATTCGACTCAGACATCAATCAAATCCCAACAAGTCAAAAATATCGCGGTCTTTCATCGGCTCAAAGGTCAGTGGCTCGGTGCCCGCCCACAACGATGCGGCAAGCCGCATATATTCTTTCTGCACGGCCAATAATTCAGGCGATTCTTCCATTTCAAACAGCGTTGATTTTTTCAAACGGCTGCGGCGGAACACGTCCAGATTTCCAAACTGCGCCATCGTTTTTAAGCCGACGCGCTCATTGAACTTATCAATCTGATCGGTCGCATCGCTGCGATTCGCAATCACACCACCCAAACGCACATTGTAGTTTTTCGATTTCGCGTGAATCGCGGCAACAATGCGGTTCATTGCAAAAATCGAATCAAAATCATTAGCAGTGACGATCAGCGCGCGATCCGCGTGTTGTAATGGCGCGGCGAACCCGCCACACACTACGTCGCCCAATACGTCAAAAATCACCACATCGGTGTCTTCGAGCAAATGATGTTCTTTAAGCAGCTTGACCGTTTGACCGACCACATAGCCACCACAACCGGTGCCAGCGGGCGGGCCACCTGCTTCGACGCACATCACGCCGTTATAGCCCTCAAATACGAAATCCTCTAACCGCAATTCTTCGGCATGAAAGTCTACTGTTTCCAGCACATCAATCACGGTGGGCACCAAGCGTTTGGTGAGCGTGAAGGTGGAGTCATGCTTAGGGTCGCAACCAATTTGCAGCACACGTTTGCCCATCTTTGAAAACGCGACCGACAAATTTGACGACGTGGTGCTCTTGCCAATGCCGCCTTTGCCGTAAATAGCAAAAACTTTCGCATTGCCAATTTTTATATTCGGATCAAGCTGGACTTGCACGCTGCCTTCACCGTCGCCGGGTTTGCCAGCGGCGGCGGCAAGGGATTTGGCGCTGCGCTTAATGTCTGAAAATGGCACTGTGGCGGTTGTCATGCGGCTACCTTTTTGGTGTCAACTAATACAAGTGATGGGGAATGTTTGCCCAAGCCGAGTTGCGCTTCAAGCGGTAAGGATTGCACGTTATTGGTGCTGGCCATTTGGGGCTCATATATGCCTTCCAGGCGATCTTCAAGCTCTTCGCCTGCGCGGCGCAAGGCCTCGAGTGTGGCTGCGTCGGGTGACCAATAATTGCGGCGCTGTGCCTCGAGTAACCGGTTGGCGACTTTGGCCGACGCGGTTGGGTTTAGATCCGCTAGGCGTTTGCGCATTTCCGGGTCAAGCATGAAGGTTTCGGTGAGGTGTTGATACACCCACGGTGCAACCTGGCCGGTGGTGGCGGACCACCCCATCGTGTTGGTGATATGGACTTCAATCTGGCGAACGCCCTCATATCCATGTTTCAACATGCCTTCATACCACTTCGGATTCAGCATGCGGGTACGCGTTTCGAGTGCAACCTGTTCTTGAAGCGTCCGCACGATACCTTCGCTGGCGGTTTGATCACCGATGTACACGGGGGCGGTTTTAGCGCTTGGCCCTTTCGCGCGTTTAACGGCGCGGCTGATACCGCCCAAGGTGTCAAAGTAATTGTCGACGGTGGTGACGCCGAGTTCGACTGAATCCAGATTTTGATAGGCTAAATCAACGCCTGCCAATACGCTTTGTAGCAGCGCGGATTGCGGTGTAGGCGTACCGGCGCGGCCATACGCAAAGCTCTTGCGACGCGTGTAAGTTTCGGCGAGCTCATCTTCGTTATCCCAGCGGCTATTTTCCACCAGATGATTTACGTTTGAGCCATACGCGCCGTCTGCATTACCAAACACGCGCAGTGAAGCGGTTTCCAAATCAACGCCGTGTTCAGCTTGGTAGGCCAGCGCATGTTTACGAACGAAGTTACGATCCAGTGGTTCATCCGCACTTGCGGCCATGAATGAGGCTTCGGCCAGCAATTTGATTTGCAAGGGCAGCAAGTCGCGGAAAATTCCTGACAGTGTGACAATAACGTCAACGCGCGGATGGCCTAATTCTTCAAGCGGAATCAAAGTCGCCCCAGCGATGCGGCCATAGCCATCAAAGCGTGGCTTGGCACCGATCAGCGCTAACACCTGCCCAATCGGGCCGCCTTCCGATTTCAAGTTATCTGTGCCCCACAACACGACGGCAATGGTCTCTGGGAAATCGTTGCCATCGTCCATGTGTTTGGCCAATAGGCGTGCAGCTTGGCGTGCGCCATCTTGCACCGCAAACGCGCTCGGAATACGGAACGGATCAAAGCCGTGAATATTGCGGCCTGCCGGTAATACGTCGGGATTACGCAACAAATCGCCGCCCGGTGCAGGGCGAATGAAGCGGCCATCAAGCGCGCGGAGCAATGCATCCATTTCGTGGTTGCCGCTTAACAATTTGTCGGTCGCGCTGAGCTTCGTGAGTTGGTCAATGAGTGCTTCGCTGCGTGGCAAAAGTGAAGCGGTAAATGCTTCCTCGACGGTCGAGCCCATCACCATCATTTCCGCGCTTGCTTTGGGTAGGCGCGTACCGTTGGATGCCTCCGCAATCGCCAGCAGTGATTCAACGCGCTCCTGAAACGAGGGCATCGCGCCGACCACATGCAGGCCATGCGGAATCAAGGTGTATTCCAGTTCGAGAATCTGCTCATTCAATTTTTCAATTTTTGCGACCGCTTCGACGCCCCATGCCGGTTCTGCGCTGGCTAGCTCAATCACTGCGGCCTGCGCCTGAATCAGCTCGGCCAATTGAATTTGCTCGGCGCTAGCGTCAGGTGACAGGCTGCGCCAGCGTTCAATACTTGCTTTTAAGTCCGCTAAGCCCGCATAGAGCCCGGCCTGTGCGACCGGTGGCGTCATGTAGCTGATTAACGTTGCTCCAGCGCGGCGTTTGGCAATCGCACCTTCGGATGGATTATTGGATGCATATAAATACAAATGAGGCATGTCCGAAATCATGCGATCAGGCCAACATGCACCAGAGCCACCCGCTTGCTTGCCGGGCATGAATTCCAGTGCGCCGTGGGTGCCGAAATGTAGCACCGCATGTGCGCCAAAATCTTCGCGTACCCAGCGATAAAACGCTGAGAACGCATGGGTCGGTGCGAAACCTTTTTCGTATAACAAACGCATCGGGTCACCCTCGTAGCCCATCGAGGGTTGCACGCCGACAAACACGTTTCCAAAACGCTCACCGATCACAAAAATAGACGAACCATCGCTTTGTTGTTTGCCCGGTGCGGGGCCCCACTGTGCTTCGATTTGCTTCAAATAGCGTTCACGCTTTACGTGATCATTGGCCGAAATTTTGGTGTGAACGTTGGCAAACGCGCCGTATTGTTCAGCGTTGCCATTGACGATGCGCCTGCGGAGGTCATCAACTGAGGCAGGCACATCAATGGTGTAGCCTTCCGCTTTCATGGCGGTGAGTGTATTAAACAAGGATTCGAACACTGCCAGATAAGCTGCCGTGCCGGTGTTGCCCGCGTTTGGTGGGAAGTTGAACAGCACAATCGCGACCTTGCGATTGGCACGTTCTGCTTTACGCAGTGCGACTAATTTCTCGATCCGTGCGGCGATCATTTCAGCGCGCTCGATACAGCGATGCATGTCACGGCCTGTGTCGTTGGCATTGAAAGTGCAATTGCGGTGACACCCAGTGCAGGCTACGCCATTAGCGCTTGATCTGCCACCAAATACGGTCGGTGCGGTCGCGCCATCGAGCTCGGGAATCGCGACCATGATGGTGTTCTCAACTGGCATCAAGCCGCGTTCGGAGGCGCCCCAGGTTTCGAGCGTTTGAAATTCGAGGGGATGCGCAGCGATATACGGCACATCCAAACGTGCGAGCACTTCTTCAGCGGCTTTCGAGTCGTTGTAAGCGGGGCCGCCGACCAGCGAGAAGCCAGTGAGTGACACGACGGCATCGACAACGACGCGGCCTTCTTTGAAAAAGAATTTTTCAATTGCAGGGCGTGAATCAAGGCCTGTTGCGAAAGCGGGTATCACTTTCAGGCCACGCGCTTCCAGCGCATCGATGACGCCATCGTAATGGTCCGTGTTGTCGGCCAATAGGTAGGATCGCATCATCAAAATGCCGACCGTGCCGCCTGTCCCGCCCCGAACGAGGGGCTGCGGCAGATTCTTCATTTGCTCGTTAATCCGGCCTTCCATGCGAGGGTGGTAAACGCCAGTAGCGGGATATTCAACCGGTGCTGCCACTTTAAGTGTGCCGCGCAAATAGCGGCGCGCGCCATCGGCATAGCGATCCACCAGCAAGCGGATCATGTTGCCAATGTTGTCTTCAGAACCGCCCAACCAGTATTGCAGAGTCAGGAAATAAGCGCGTACATCTTGCGCGGTGCCGGGAATAAACCGCAGCATCTTGGGAATGCGGCGCAGCATTTTCATTTGTGCTTCGCCCGCTGTGCCTTGCCCGGGCTTTTTGGTGTTGCCACGCAGCCGTTTTAGCAACGCCATCGGGCCCGTTGCCGTGCCATCCATTTTGAATTTACCGATGCGCGTCATTTTCATGACTTCAGACGCTGACATCGCGCAGACCATCGCGTCGCAGTGATCGCGGCGGGCGGCGAGTGCAGGCAGTACCGGCAGGAAATGATCTTCCATGAACAACATGGATGCGATGATGATGTCGCCTACGGCAATATCGGCCAGACAACGCTCAAGTGCAACAGGATCGGCCGCATATTCAGATGCCGCATGAACTTTAAGCGACAGGCCAGGTATCTCCCGTGCAAGCATTGCGCGAGCTCTGGCGGTGGCACTCGCCAGATGAGTATCCATCGTCACGATAACGACCCGCGTTGGGGTAATTTCAGCGGCTGAAATGTGCTTTTGCGTCATACAGCGTCTCCACAGTAATCAATGACATTCCGCGTTCGCTTGCAAAACGCTCGGTGTTGCGGCGCGCTTTGCCACGAACAAAAAACGGAATCTTGTTCAATTCTTTTTCAGCTTCTAGCGCCCAGCCTGCGATAGTTGCAGCGGCTGACGACGGTGTTGATACTGATGTTAATCCAAGTATGGGCTCAAATACACTTGCGCCTATTTGCGCGGCGGCGACTAGCGGCGATACTACGTTTTGCAATGGCTTGTGGGCAGCGCCCAGATGCGAAGGTGCGGCGTCCGCGTGAAACTCATTGTCACCACGGAACATGCCAATTAAATGCTCTTCCAGACCCATCATCAGTGGGTGCACCCATGTGTCAAACAAGACGCTGGCACCCTCAAAGCCCATCTGCGGCGAGTAACGTGCGGGGAAATCTTGCACATGGACGGGCGCAGAAATTACCGCGCAAGGCACGCCAAAACGCTTGGCAATGTGACGCTCCATCTGCGTGCCGAGCACCAGCTCGGGTTGTAGTTCGGCGACCTTCGCTTCGACCTCTAAATAGTCGTCGGTGATAAGTGCTTCAACCCCATAAATCTTGGCCGCTTCGCGAACTTCGCGGGCAAATTCGCGGCTGTACGTGCCGATGCCGACGACGGTGAACCCCATCTCTTCTTTAGCGATTCTGGCTGCTGCCACAGCATGTGTGGCATCACCAAATACAAACACGCGCTTGCTGGTGAGGTAGGTCGAATCGACAGACTTGGCGTACCACTTGGCTCTAGACGTCGTGTTGTTCAGCAGTGGGGCGGCATCGACACCTGCAAGCTTTGCGACTTCGTTGATAAAGTCGTGGGTGGCACCGACTCCAATCGGCACGATTTTGGTGGCAGGTTGGCCGAAGGTGCGGGTCAACCACTGTGCCGCTTGTGAGGCCGTTTCAGGATACATCACCACATTGAAATCAGCCTCACCCAAACGCGCGATGTCGGCTGGTGTGGCGCCCATAGGCGCAACGACATTGATATCGATTCCGAGCTCATTCAGTAGCTTGGTAATTTCGACAACATCATCGCGGTGACGAAAACCCAATGCCGTGGGGCCAAGCAAATTGCAGCGGGGGCGTTGCCCTGAAACCCTTACTGGGCGAGGGGTTCCGAGAACCGGTGCGGTTGGACCTGCCAATGCGCGAACGATTTGATAGAACGTTTCAGATGCGCCGTAATTTTCTTTGCGCTGATAGGAGGGCAATTCAAGCGGAATGACGGGAATCGGCAAATTGAGTGCTTTTGACAAACCGCCTGGGTCATCTTGGATCAATTCAGCGGTACACGATGCCCCGACAATCATGGCTTGTGGTTTGAAGCGCAGATAAGCATCGCGGGCGGCGGTTTTGAACAGCTCTGCTGTATCACTGCCCAAATCGCGTGCTTGAAACGTGGTGTAGGTGACGGGCGGGCGCTTCGCGTTGCGCTCAATCATGGTGAACAGCAAGTCGGCGTAAGTGTCGCCCTGTGGTGCATGTAGCACATAATGCAGGCCTTCCATCGCGGTGGCAACGCGCATGGCACCAACGTGCGGGGGCCCTTCGTAGGTCCAAACAGTTAACTGCATATCAGGCCACCAAGCGCATACGGCGCACTAAAGGACGGGCAAAAAGCTCGGCCAGATCAGCGGCTTGGTCATAGCCTTGAATCGGGGTGAACACGAGTTCAATTGACCATTTGGTGGTCATGCCTTCGGCTTCAAGTGGATTGGCGAGGCCGAGGCCGCAGACCACCAAATCTGGTTTGGCGGCACGGCAGCGATCCAGCTGATTTTCAACATGCTGACCTTCTGAAAGCTGTACACCTTTTGGCATCAGTTCGAGCTCACGTGCCAGATGCTGTTTATGCAAAAACGGGGTGCCGACTTCGACTAACTCGACGTCCAGTTCGCGTGCCAAGAATCGCGCAAGTGGAATTTCTAGCTGCGAATCAGGAAAGAAAAATACGCGCTTGCCGGATAACTCTTCGCGGTAGCGGGCAACGGCGCGGGTAGCGCGTTCGCGCGCTGTAGCGGTGGCGGCATCGAAGGTGCCACTGCTTACACCCCAAACATCGGCGACGGCTTTCAGCCACAGCGTGGTGCCCTCTACGCCAAGCGGGAAGGGTGCATCAATCCGGGTAGCGCCGCGCTCTTCAAGCGCGCGTGCGGTATCTGCTAAGAAAGGTTGGGCCAAAATATAGCGGGTGTTCTTGCCAACGGGCGCCAAATCAGCAGCGTGACGGGGTGGGAAGAACCGAACCGGGCCAATATTGAGTGCAGCGAATAAGCGAATGAATTGATCTTCAACCACATCTGCCAGTGAGCCTACCACCATCAGCGAAGTCTCTGCATCCGCTGGGGCGGCGGGAAGATCGGGCACCATTGATGCCAGACATGCATCTTCGCCTTGGGTGAACGTGGTTTCAATGCCGCTACCGGAGTAATTGAGTACGCGCACATTCGGTGAGAATTTTTTCGACAAACGCGATGATGCGCGAGATAGATCAAGCTTGATCACTTCAGACGGGCACGAACCCACCAAAAATAGCAGGCGAATATCGGGGCGGCGGGTCAGCAATTGATTGACGATGCGATCTAGTTCTTCGTTGCAATCCGCTAGGCCCGCGAGGTCGCGTTCATCAATGATGGCGGTGGCAAACCGTGGCTCGGCAAAGATCATCACGCCCGCGGCGGACTGGATCAAATGCGCGCAAGTGCGTGAACCGACCACTAAAAAAAACGCATCCTGAATTTTGCGATGAAGCCAGATAATGCCGGTCAAGCCGCAGAAAACTTCGCGCTGACCACGTTCGCGGATGATTGGAATGACGGTGGTGTCGCTGCCACCTGCTGTAGCCAGCGCTGCGCTGCTCATGCTGTGACGCCAGTGTTGCTAGCAATGGTTAACTGGCCAGAAGTTTGAAGCCGTGCCATGCGCAGTTTCCAGATGAATTGTGCGGCGTTGACGGCGTAGGTGGCATAGGCTGCCAGTGCCAAATACATCTGTTGGCGTTCATTTAGCCAGCCCGTCATAAGTGCGACTAGATAGGCAGTGTGGAGTGCAATCACGACCATGCTGACGGCGTCTTCCCAAAAAAAAGCGGGCGCAAATAAATACTGGCCAAACACGACTTTTTCCCAAATCGCGCCGGTTACCATGATGGTGTAGAGCACAAATGTTTTAGCTACGATGGAAATAGTGGCCGCCGCGAGACCCTCGCCGGTTGACAGATAGCGAACAACCAAGCCAACACTGGTGAGTAGCACCAGAAATTGGACGGGAGCCAGAATGCCTTGCACTAACGTCCAGCGGGTGTTGTCGCGGCGTACGCGTTGCTCTGCGGTGTAGAGAGGTAAGCTTTGTTGTGAATGATCGTTTTGCATCTTGATGTGTCCGAAAATCGAATTTGCCCCCACAAAACAAAATTTAAGCTCGTTCGATAAATATGTCAAGTAAAGTTTACGTCAATTTAACTTGACATGTTTTTGCAGAAAGCTGTATAACGTAAATTCATGTCCTCTTGACAACTAAAACTGACTCAAAACATGACAAGCCTACTTGACAACGTGGAATCACAAAGGCCTACTAATGGCAGACGAATTGCATCGTCTTGCCTGCTGGCTGGACAGTGCAAATTTGCGTTTCAGGCGTCGAACGAAGGTTTAAGCACTACGTCGACGTATAGATGGTCTCGCTCAGCTCTTAGCAACAGAAAGGAGCGCGGAACCGTTCATAGCTTGATTAGGAGGAAGTTTATGGATTTGAGTCAGCAGACCATGGCCCAACCACGCTTGCAGGACGAGGGAATAAGTAATTCCGAGTCCTCTGCTAGGTTGGTTGGTCGGAGAAAGCCTTCCAGCACATCTTCGGAAGTGCCAGATAGCCGTGCCGAGTCGTTATCACGCATTATTGAATCGCAAATTATTCCGCGATTGATGCTGGCGCATCGGGCGGCGCAAGGTTTGGAGCCTTTGCCGTCGGTTGATGCTTGCGCGCCTGGGCCAGAACAGATCGCAGAATTTGCGAATTTAGTGCTGTCCAGCAGCGTAAATGTAGCCGCAGCATATATTGACGCGCAGCGAGAAAATGGCTTGTCGCTTGAATCGGTTTATATAGATTTATTATCTCCGACGGCCCGGCATTTGGGCTACCTTTGGGATAACGACCTGTGCGATTTTACGGAAGTCACGGCAGGTTTATGGCGTCTACAACAGTTACTGCATGAACTGAGCCCGGCGTTTCAGGGCAATCTCACCACTAAGGCTGCGCTGCAATAT
>JANYGV010000099.1 GCA_025359285.1 Burkholderiales bacterium | reverse complement strand
TAGCGCACATTGATCGGGAAGCGCTGTAATCCTTCCACCGTCTCGCCCACATTGTCGCCACCGATCGCGGCGGCGACCACGCTTTGCACATCCGACACGTTCATTCCGTAACGCGCGGCCGCAACGCGATTGATATTGATGTCGATGTAGCGCCCGCCTGTGAGCCGTTCGGCTAAGGCGGAAGTCACGCCGGGCACATCTTTCACGGCGCGTTCAACCTCGCCCGCAATTCGATCAATCTCAGCCAGATTAGCCCCGGCCACCTTCACGCCCACCGGGCTTTTGATGCCGGTAGCGAGCATATCGATGCGGTTCCGAATCGGTGGAATCCACAGGTTCGACAGCCCCGGCAGTTTTACCGTTCGATCCAGTTCTTCCACCAATTTTTCAGGGGTCATGCCGACCCGCCATTCGCTCTGCGGCTTGAACTGAATCGTGGTTTCGACCATTTCCAGCGGCGCGGGATCAGTCGCGGTTTCGGCGCGTCCAATCTTGCCGAATACGCGCTTAACTTCGGGCACCTGCATGATGAGCTTGTTCGTTTGCTGAAGAATTTCGGCGGCTTTGCCGCTCGACAATCCTGGCAACGCGGACGGCATGTACAGTAAATCGCCTTCATCCAGCGGTGGCATAAATTCGCCGCCGATTTGCGTGAACGGAAAAATCGCGCTGACCAGAATGAGCGCCGTAGCCGTCAGCGTCGCCTTCGGCCAACTCAGCACGAAATCGAGCATGGGCCGATAAATTTTTATCAGAATCCGGTTCAGCGGATTTTTATTTTCTTCAGGAATCGTGCCGCGAATCAGATAGCCCATGAGCACCGGAATCAGCGTGACCGCGAGCCCGGCCGCTGCGGCCATCGCGTAGCTTTTAGTGAATGCTAGGGGTGCGAACAGCCTGCCTTCTTGCGCTTCCAGCGTAAACACGGGAATGAATGAGAGCGTAATAATCAGCAAACTAAAGAACAGTGCCGGGCCAACTTCCGCCGCGGCATCGGCGACTACCCGCCATTGATCGTCGCCACGAAGTTGGCTGTTGGGATGTTGGTGATGCCACGCTTCGATATGTTTGTGCGCGTTTTCAATCATTACCACCGCCGCATCAACCATTGCGCCAATGGCAATCGCGATGCCGCCCAGCGACAAAATATTGGCGTTTACACCTTGGTAACGCATCACGATAAACGCCATCAATATCCCCAGCGGCAGCGAGATAATCGCGACCAATGCGGAGCGCAAATGAAATAAAAATACGAAGCACACCAGTGCGACGACGATAAACTCCTCAAACAATTTCTCGCGCAGATTGTTTACAGAACGCTTGATTAAATCCGCGCGATCATAGGTTGGTATGATTTCGACACCTGCCGGAAGCCCTGCTTTAAGCTCGGCTAATTTTGCTTTCACAGCGTCAATAGTCTCCAGCGCGTTTTTGCCCGAGCGCATGATGATCACGCCGCCGGCCACCTCGCCTTCGCCGTTGAGTTCGGCAATGCCGCGGCGCATTTCTGGGCCGGTTTGAATGCGCGCCACATCCCGCAGCAGCACGGGCACGCCCGCCTCAGAGGTCATGATCGGAATCGTTCGAAAATCATCAAGCGTTTTTAAATAACCCCCCGCGCGAACCATGTATTCGGCTTCGCCTAGTTCTAACACCGAGCCGCCGGTTTCTTGATTTGCGTTTTTAATCGCGGCAATAATTTTTGAATGCGGGATGTTGTAGGCGCGAAGCCGGTCAGGATCGAGCACGATTTGATATTGCTTCACCATGCCGCCAATAGAGGCCACTTCGGCTACGTTTGGCAGGGTTTTTAATTCGTATTTTAGAAACCAATCTTGCAACGCACGCAGCTCGGCGAGATCGTGTTTGCCGCTGCGATCAACCAACGCATATTCATAAATCCAGCCTACCCCCGTGGCATCCGGACCGAGCGATGCTTTTGCGTTTTGCGGCAGGCGTGATTGCACCTGATTTAAATATTCCAGCACTCTAGAGCGCGCCCAGTAGAGATCGGTGCCGTCTTCAAACAGCACATAAACAAACGAATCACCGAAGAATGAAAACCCGCGCACCGCCTTCACGCCGGGCACCGATAGCATGGTGGTGGTGAGCGGATAAGTGATTTGATTTTCCACAATCTGCGGCGCCTGACCGGGGAAGGTGGTGCGAATGATGACCTGCACATCGGACAAATCCGGTAGCGCATCCAGCGGTGTTTTGCTTAACGACCACACGCCCCATGCGGCAATAAAGGCCGTCGCCAACAAGACCAGAACGCGGTTGTGGATTGAGGCGCGAATAAGCGCCGCAATCATTTTTTCATCCCGTCTTTGGGTTCGGTCTTCAAATCAGACTTTGCTTCAATCGTGTCGAGCATCATTTCGCCTTTCGGCGTCACCATCAATTTGAATTTCACCATGCCGCCTGGTTTAATGTCTTCGGGCACGCCCGATTTTGGTGCTTTAAACGTCATCGTCATCGCGCCCATTTGCATCGTGGGAATCGGGCCATGTGAAATTGTGACGCCATCCTTATCAATTTTTTCCACGCGGCCTTCGCCCGGATGGGTTTCGGGGTTTCGCATGTCGGTGATTGGCGCGGAAGTTAGAGCAACATCGCTCATCCGTGTTGCAGTGCTTTTTAAACTCGCTTCGGAATCAATCAGGAATTGTCCTGACAACACCACTTTCATGCCTTCGGCAATTTCAGTTGTGAGCCCACGTTTTAGCTCGGTCATGCCATTGGTTTCTACGCCAATCTCTACATCGGTTGGCATGAATTGCTGCTTACCATCGGCCCCTTGATCGGCCAGAATGATGACATTGCGTTTGCCCGTTTGGATGACGGCCTCGGTCGGAACCAACAACACTTTTTGCGCAACAGATTGGGATGGGCTTACGGTGATGGCGGCGAACATGCCGGGCGTGAGTCGCTGTTGCGGGTTGGCTACTTCGATGCGGGCCTTGAGCGTTCGTGTGGTCGCGTTCACGTCCGGCAACAGCGCCTGCACCCGGCCTTTGAATATTTCGCCAGGATACGCGGGCACGCTGGCTTCAATTGTGCTGCCCGGTTTCAGCCCTGCGGCTTGGGTTTCAGGCACCTCGGCATTGATCCACACGGTGGAAAGTCCGTTAATGCGAAACAGCATCGCCCCCGGCGCCACCGCCATGCCCTCACGCGCGCCGAGCTCGCTGACCACGCCCGATAGCGGGGCCAGCAAGGTGATGCGCGGTTGCACCCGGCCATCCGCCTCAATGCTCGCCACGCTATTCTCCGTCATGCCGAGCAGGATTAAACGTTGCCGCGCAGCCGAGCGCAGGCCATCATTAGCGAGCGTGTTTTTGCGCAGTACTAAATACTCTTCCTGCGCGGCCACCCAATCCGGTGCCAGAATTTCGGCCAACGGCTGACCTTTCACTACCGCATCAAGCGGGGCGCGTACCAACAGCTTTTCAATATAACCATTCACGCGCGCCTGCACCACCGCCACCGCGCGCTCATCGTAAGCAATTGAGCCGGCTACGTCGATTTTTTTATCCAGTGTTCCACGCGTGATGGTGCCTATGCGAATACCTAAATTCTGCACAATCCGCGAGCTTATTTTTACCGAGCCCGTGTCCTCACCACCGTCGCCATAGACTGGCACCAGCATCATGTCCATGAACGGCGATTTACCCGGCTTATCGAATTTTTGCTGCGGGTACATTGGGTCGTAGTAGTAGAGTGGTTTTTTATCGCTTGGTTTGTCGATTGAGGTTGTAACGGTGGCATCCGCTTGCAGCCCCGTTTCCGCCATCATCCGCTGCATGGCGAACCAGTAGCCGCCGCCGATTCCTGCGGCCAGCAATATCGCGGCGCCGCCAATAAGCAAAATTGACTTCAATGCGATTTTTGTTTTCATTTCACGTCCTTCGGTGCGGATTCTAAAAAATTAAGATTGGCCCAAGCTCTAGCCTGCTCGCTTTGCGCGGCCAGGTAGGCCATGCGGGTATCGATTTCGCTCCTGCGTGCCTCAAGCACGCTGGCCAGATCACTTTTCATATCAACTCTGCCGCCACGATAGGCTGCGAGTGCTACCTCGGTGCGCGATTTAGCCAGCGGCAACAGGTCTGCGCGATAGCGGGCGAGTCTCGCGGTGGCAGCGTCGTAGTCTGCGACCATCGATTCGATTTCGGCAAGATGGGCGCGGCGGGCATCCTCAAGCTGGGCACGAATTTGTGCGCCTAGTGCGACCTTTGCGGCGATCGCAGGATCTTGACGTTTGCTTTGAAAAATCGGTAAATCAATGCGCACACCTATCGACAGCATGTTTGAAAAAGCCGGGCCGCGCTGCGCGTAGGCCACTTCCAAACTCCAGTCGGGATGTTTGGCCGCCGTCGCCAGTTCCACTTCACTTTTCGCCATCGCTAGCATCGGCGCATACATTGCCAAATGAGGATGCGAATCGATATTTCCGATCAAATCGGCGTGATGTGTGGTGAGCGTATCAAACGCGGGAGGTGCATCCAGCGGCTGTCTAGAGGCGGCACCAATCCATCGCCCCAGGTTGGCGACTGCGCGAGCAATTACCCGCTCGCTGTCAATGGTGCGGTCCGCCACCAACGCTACCGCCATGCGTGCGGCAAGCGGATCGCTAGCCTGACCGCGCCCGCCTGCCAGCGTGGCCGTGGCCGCGCTCACCTGCAATTCACTTTCTCGCGCCATTTCCTTTAGCAGGTCGAGCTGCCGTTCAGCAAAATAGCGATCAATCCAGGCCAGCGCCACATCGCGATTAAGATTGACCTCAACCAGCGATAACACGGCGGCCTCTTTGCGCACCTCTGATTCGGCGCGTTCGCCGCGCAATTTCAATTTTTCGCTGCGGGTGAACTCCTGCATAAAACCGATTTTGCGCATGGTCATGAAGTCGCGCGTGAGATTAAACCGATCCGATGTGTCCACTGGCAGATTGTCCACGCCGAGG
>JANYGV010000080.1 GCA_025359285.1 Burkholderiales bacterium | reverse complement strand
CGTCCCGCGCTCCATACAGCGCTGCGCGCCCTCACCGGCACCGAGGCAAACGCACCGTTGCTGATAAATGGTGTGGACGTACGCCCGCAAATTCGCGCTCAGCTTGATCGGGTCAAAACATTTAGTGAGGCCATTCGCCGTGGCAAAATTCGCGGCGCATCAGACCAGCAATTTACCGATGTGGTAAATCTGGGCATTGGCGGCTCCTTGCTGGGACCAGAATTTATTTGTTCCGCATTGACCAAATTTGCTGACGGTCCGCGCGTGCATTTTGTGTCGAATGTAGATGGCGCGCATCTTGAAGATACCCTAGCCAGACTAAATCCGGCCACCACGCTTTTCACCGTCACGTCGAAAACATTCACCACCGATGAGACGCTGACCAATGCGCGTTCTGCCATTGCATGGGTGACCGCCCATTTAGGCGCAGAGGCGATTCCCAAACATTTTGTCGCCGTCACTGCCGCACCAAAACTGGCGATGGAGCACGGTTATCCGGCCACCCACATCTTCGAATTCAACGACTGGGTCGGCGGGCGATTTTCACTTTGGTCTAGCGTCGGGCTGCCGATTGCCCTGGCATGCGGGTTTGACTGCTTTGCCGCGCTGCTACGCGGCGCTGAAGCGATGGATGAGCATTTTGTGCAGGCGCGCGCAGCCGAAAATTTGCCGATCATGCTGGCGCTGGTGGGCATCTGGAATCGCAACTTTCAACACCTAACGTCGCATGCCGTACTGCCCTATGCGCAGCGGCTGTCGATACTGCCGAGCCACCTGCAGCAGCTTGAAATGGAATCCACCGGCAAATCGGTTGACCTCGACGGCAATCGTATTGAATACCACACCTGCCCGATTATTTTTGGCCAAGCGGGCACCAACGGTCAGCACTCGTTCCATCAATTGCTGCATCAAGGCACCGACCAATGCTCGGCCGATATTGTGCTGATCGCGCGTCCTGAAAGCGCACTCAAAGAACACCATGAAAAACTGCTGGCCAACGGGATTGCGCAGGCGGACGCGTTTTGGCAGGGAAAATCATTCGAAACCATATTTGCCGAACTGGAATCAAAAATCGCGGACGAGACTGAACGGCGAAAAATGGCGCAGCATCGGGTGCATCCCGGCGGCCGTCCCGTGACCATGCTAGTGATGCCCACGGTTGATGCCTTCAACCTTGGCGCGCTGGTTGCACTATATGAACACAAAGTATTTGTTCAGGGCGTGATCTGGAATATCAACCCGTTTGATCAATGGGGCGTTGAGCTGGGCAAAAAAATTGCGGTCGCTCTGCTCCCCGTGCTCATCGCATCTGAAAATCTTAAGCCAACGATCACACCCGCCAGCGCGACACCAGATCATTTGCAAGGATTGCTGACGCAACTTAAGATCGCTGCGGCGTCTACCTAGGCATCCTTTTAGTCAAGATCTTACCCAGCATTGTAGTCACCCGATCACGATCCAAACCACGCTCAATTCATGCCGCACCCGGACATTCTTGCTAGCCTGAATCAACCTATCTTCGAACTGGATTTCGACGGAAAGGTCACCTATGCCACGCCCGCGCTGGCGCTGTGGACGGGTCGCGAATTTTCGCCAGCGTCAGCCTATGATTTCGCAGAAGCGCTGAGCAGCAAAGACCGCACGCGGTTTAACCAAACACTCAAACGACTGGTCAGCGGCGAAGCATCACGGGCATCAGTTGCACTGCAACTTAAATCCAGGGGTGCGGCTGAGCACGGCACGGTGGAGCTGACGTTGACGGTACTGGCCGTTAGCGTGCCCGTTAATGTGCCCGCTGATGTGCCCGTTGATGTGCCCGTTGAGCTACCTGCATCCGATTATGTTGGAAAGATCGGCGCTCAACTTTCAACTGCCACCAAAAAAACCGCCCGCATTGCTGCTTTTCTGCGTGATACGCGTACCGAAAAAGCGGCTGAGGCTGCCGCAAATCTTCAAAGCGCTCATCTATTAGATCTGATTGAAAACATTACCGATGGTTGTGTCGTTGAAACAGCAGACGGCTCGGTAGAAATGGTGAATTCGGCATTCTGCGAAATGTTCGTCATTGATGTTGCGCCACAGTCCTGGGTAGCCACCTCGTGTGCGAGCTTGTTTGAACTCGCCTCGATGGTGGTGGAGCGCAATGCCGGGCCTGTGTATTCATCGCAAGTGGTGAATGTGCCGCTCGTCACCACGCTCTCAATCGGGGACAAAAAAATATCGCACACGGTTTTTGCGGCGGTGCACGATGCGGGGTTGGCATTAGGAACAGCTGGCCGTTTACATCTGTTCAAGCATGTCGAAACACTCGCCATTACGAATTCAAACACATTGACAAGCAGCGAGACTAACAAAGAGACTGATAAAAATATCGATCACCATCCAAGGCCAGGCGTGGCTAATCGTAATCGCATGCAGTTACAATTTATTGAGCGTATTCGCGCCGACTTGGCCACCACCATCGACGCCGCGTTTAGTGCAATCCATCACGCCAGGCAGACGGAATTATCCGACCGCGCGCTGGAGCACTTTAGACGGGTTGAGGCCTCGGCCCACGCTGCAGTTAGCGCCATTGCTGGGCTGGTGGATCTGGCGGATATGGACACACACACGATAGCGCTGGACAACGCGCCATTTCACCTGCGCGGAGGCATTGCGAGTGTATTGAATATTCTGGTGCCGCGTGCGGAAGAATATGGCATCGATATGACATTGCGCGTGGAGCAAGACGTGCCAGAAATTCTGACTGGCGATGGCGCACGCCTGATGATGTTGTTACGTCACCTGATTGAAATGGGTTTTCATCATCACGATGTTGCTGATGATGTTGCCGCAACGGGAGCCC
>JANYGV010000074.1 GCA_025359285.1 Burkholderiales bacterium | reverse complement strand
CGGATTGTAGAGCGTCGTTTGCGCGTGGGCGGCGGTAGCAGCACTGCCGCAAACCAAGGCCACAGCAATCGCGGTCTTGTATAAATTATTCATAAATACCCTAAGAAGTTAATTAAAATGCGGCGGAAAATCGCAAATATTCATTCACAAGGAGTTGCGTTTGAGCTTGTGTTCAAGCTTATGTTTGAGATAGTTTTTACAGCCGTGTTGATATAAAGACTACGCAGATCGAATCGCGGTCTCTGTTCGCTAGCGCACCTAACAGCACCAAACTACAAAAAACCGTGCGGTCAGCGTCGCTTGCACTCAGTGCATTTACAACGGTTTGCGACCACTGATCACGCGCAACAAAATCACCACAATCGCCACCACTAACAAGATGTGAATAAATCCACCCAAGGTGTAGGAAGTCACGAGGCCCAGAAGCCACAGGATCAAAAGTACAACGGCAATGGTATAAAGCATGGTTACGCTCCTTAAATCAGACAAATCAAACGAAACAAGCAAAGTGGATGGCTCAAGTTGACCGGGAAGATTATTCAACAATCTAATGTTGCCAATTCCGGCACCGACGCTCTGTTCGGTGCCGCACATAGCAAAAAAAATTGCGCGTGTTAAGCCGAAACTAAATAGCTCACCCATGCCCGACATTGGTGCTTATCTACGAATATTTGACCTGTTGTCCAAAAAACTCTGTGCGCTCTCGCACATACGCTGATGCGCTTTAACGCTAATCTCAAGTTGAACCCCGTGACTAAGCGCACGGCTATTCACAACTAAAATATACGCGCGGAACCGCGCTCGCCTGAGGCTAAATTGGAAAACTTGTACTCTATGAGGACGCCTTGAAATTGAAATGGGACACTAAAACGCTGCGCGCAAACGTGGTGAATATGAGTTGGCGCTTACGGCAGTGGACGTCGCGATTGCATAGCGGTGAGCCAGCGTACCCATTCGATTTGGCTGAAGCGCCATTGCGCGCCGAATTGTTTAGTGCCGATCAAATGGAGCGGCATGGAAACATTCTTGCTGATTCTCACAAAATTGCAGTCGGGCGCAGCCCGGATCAACTGCTCGCGCGTCTGGTTGAAAATTACGGCGTGCTGGTATGGGCTTGCGGCCTCCTCACTGGCGCCGTAAAAGAAGGTCGACGGATCACCCCCGCAGGCGAATGGTTACTCGATAATTTTTATCTGATTGAAGAGCAGATTCGGATTGCCAGACGACATTTCCCGAAGGCCTACAGCCAGGAATTGCCGGTGTTGGAAAACGGTCTCTCCGCAGGACTGCCGCGGGTTTACGATATCGCGCTCGAGGCCATCGCCCACGGCGACGGACGGGTAGATCCCGAAATTCTTAATCGCTTTATTGCGGCCTATCAAAAAGGCGCGGACCTAAAACTGGGTGAGCTGTGGGCGATTCCCATCATGCTGCGCTTGGCATTGATTGAAAACCTGCGACGGGTCAGCGCGCGCGTGGCAGCTGGCATGCTTGACCGTAATGAGGCTGATACCTGGGCGGATGAAATGATCCGCACCTCAGAAGAAGACCCTAAAAGCCTTATTCTCGTCATTGCCGATATGGCTCGGTCTAACCCACCGATGGTGAATTCGTTTGTGGCAGAACTGGCCAGGCGCTTGCAGGGCCATAACTCTGCATTGGCGTTGCCATTGACATGGATCGAGCAGCGGCTATCAGAGACCGGATTAACTATTGAACAATTGGTGCAATCGGAAACACAGAGCCTCGCGGCGAACCAGGTTTCGATTAGCAACAGCATCGGCAGTTTGCGTTTCTTAACTGCCATGGATTGGCGCGAATTTGTCGAGACGATGAGCGGCGTCGAGCAAAAATTACGCGAAGACCCAAACGGCACATACGGCCGGATGGATTTTGCGACTCGTGATCGCTACCGACATGTAATCGAAAAAATTGCCAAAAATACTAATTTGACTGAGACCGAGGTAGCCCGCAAAGCCGTGCAACTCGCGTTTCTGGCGCATAGCGCACATCAAGATTCCCAACAGGGACTCCATGCAGGTGCCATAAATAATTCGGCCTTGGAACGAGAATCGCATGTCGGCTTTTATCTGATCGATAAAGGCTTGCCGCAATTAGAGGACGCGGTTAAAGCGCGCATTTCGGCCAGCGAGGCATTGCGCCGTTTTGACCGCTTGAGTGAGCGATTTCCGCTTACGCTATATCTGGGCTCGATTCTGCTGCTGACGATAATTTTTGGTGTTGGCTTAATCAGAATTGCGGGCGCGCACGAGTTTGAGATCGGCCTGCTGACCATCATAACGTTGGCGTCGTTATTAGGAGCAAGCCAGCTGGCGGTATCGCTGACTAATTGGCTGGCGACCCTGCTGGCGACGCCGATGTTACTGCCGCGCATGGATTTCTCAAAAAGCATCCCGCCGGAGTCGCGTACTTTGGTTGTCGTTCCGACGATGCTCACCAGCGCTCGTGGCGCGGAGGATCTGATCGAAGCGCTTGAAGTCAGGTTCCTCGCGAATCGAGATCGCCATCTTCACTTTGGTTTGTTGACTGATTTTCGCGATGCGCCCCAAGAAGTCTTGCCGCAGGATGAGCCACTGTTGGCGTTAGTTCGCGACCGTATTGCGGCTCTCAACATCAAATATGGGCTCGATAAAGCAGAGACGTTTTTCGTTTTTCATCGCCCTCGCCGCTGGAACGCATTAGAGCGTATTTGGATGGGCTACGAGCGCAAGCGCGGTAAGCTCGGCGATTTGAACAATCTGCTGCGCTCGGGCGTCACAGAACCATTTGCGCTCATCATCGGCGACATCACCATTTTGCGAAACGTGAAATTCGTCATCACACTCGATACCGATACCCAGTTGCCGCGCGATTCTGCGCGACAGCTAGCCGCAACCATGTCCCACCCGCTTAATCGTGCTCATAGTTTGGTGCCGGAGACGTCGAATAACGGAACAGAGAATCAGAGCACTAAACCGGGAATAATGCCGCGCGTCATTGCGGGATACGGCATTTTACAACCCCGCATGGCCGTCAGCTTACCCAGCACCAATCGATCAAGGTACGCACAATTATTCGGTAGCGAGCCCGGCGTTGATCCTTACACCCGTGCCGTTTCAGACGTTTATCAAGATCTTTTCGAGGAAGGTTCCTTCATCGGCAAAGGCATTTACGATGTTGACGCTTTCGAGCATGTGCTCAAAGATCGCTTTCCCGAAAATCGCATCCTTAGCCATGATTTGTTGGAAGGCTGCTATGCCCGCGCCGGGCTGCTAAGCGATGTTCAACTCTACGAAGACTATCCTTCACGCTATAGCGCTGATGTGAGTCGCCGTCACCGCTGGATTCGCGGTGACTGGCAAATCGCGGCCTGGCTGCTATCGCGTGTGCCCGGCGCGAACCATGATCGTCCCAAAAATCCGTTATCAAAATTATCGCAATGGAAAATTTTTGACAATCTCCGTCGTAGCCTCGTGCCCGCTGCCATGGTGGCGTTGTTCGTGGTGGGATGGGTGACCGTTCCTGCGCTGTCCTGGTGGACCGTCGCGGTGATCAGCCTCATGTTTCTGCCGATGGTTGCCACCACGGTTTACGAGCTGCTGCGCCCGCCGAAAGCCATTTTATTCCGGCAGCATTTATCGAATGTGGCTCGCTCGGCAGGACGACAAGGCATCCAAGCCCT
>JANYGV010000073.1 GCA_025359285.1 Burkholderiales bacterium | reverse complement strand
TTCAAATGCAAGCGCTTTGCTCACTTCCACGTCATCCATGTAATTGTTATTCACCGCGAACAAACTCAACGCCATTTCCCAAACCTGCATCGGCGAATATTGCGCCTGCTTCATTAATTCAGTCACCAACTTGCCGCGCTCAAGCTGTTTACGCGTGGCTTCATCAAGATCAGAGGCAAATTGCGCAAACGCCGCCAATTCACGATACTGCGCCAGTGCCAAACGTACACCGGCACCCGTATCTTTGCGCTTCATAATTTTGGTCTGTGCGGCACCGCCCACGCGCGATACGGACACGCCCGCGTTAATCGCCGGGCGAATACCAGCGTTAAATAAATCGGTTTCCAGAAAAATCTGGCCGTCGGTAATCGAAATCACATTGGTTGGCACGAATGCTGAAACGTCACCCGCTTGGGTTTCAATAATCGGCAGGGCGGTCAACGAACCGGTTTTACCTTTGACCGCACCGTTGGTAAATTTTTCAACATATTCTTCGTTGACACGAGCAGAACGCTCTAGCAAACGTGAGTGCAAATAGAAAACGTCACCCGGATAAGCTTCACGGCCTGGTGGGCGGCGCAGCAGCAATGAAATCTGGCGATACGCTACGGCCTGCTTGGAAAGATCGTCATAAATGATCAGCGCATCTTCGCCGCGATCACGGAAATATTCGCCCATCGTGCAGCCCGAATACGGCGCCACAAACTGCATCGCGGCCGATTCAGATGCAGACGATGCCACCACAATCGTATAGCTCATTGCGCCGTGCTCTTCGAGCTTGCGCACCACGTTGGCGATGGTCGATGCTTTTTGACCGACCGCGACATAAACGCAGGTAACGTCTTTGCCTTTTTGGTTAATGATCGCGTCAATCGCAACGGCTGTTTTACCGGTTTGACGATCGCCAATAATCAATTCGCGCTGACCGCGACCGACAGGCACCATCGCATCAATAGATTTCAAACCGGTTTGCAGCGGCTGCGAAACCGATTTACGGGCGATAACGCCAGGCGCTACCTTCTCAATAATATCGGTCATCTTGGCATTGATCGGACCCTTGCCGTCAATGGGCTGACCCAGCGCATTGACTACGCGCCCTTTCAGCTCAGGGCCGACGGGCACGTCCAAAATGCGGCCCGTACATTTGACAGTATCGCCTTCAGAAATATGCTGATACTCACCCAACACCACCGCGCCCACCGAGTCACGCTCGAGGTTTAGCGCCAAGCCAAACGTGCCGCCGGGGAATTCCAGCATCTCACCCTGCATGGCGTCGGCCAAACCGTGAACGCGACAAATACCGTCGGTCACTGAGATAACGGTGCCTTCGGAACGCTTTTCAGCGGCCGTGGGCATAGCTTGAATTTTTGACTTAATCAGTTCGCTGATTTCGGCGGCGTTGATTTGCATTTAAAACTCCGATACTTAAATTCTTGAATTCTAATCTCGTACGTTATTGCACGAGAGCTTGAGCCATCTTGTTAAGTGTGTCGCGAACTGAGGCATGAACCACGTCATCACCCACCTGTACACGCGCACCACCGATCAGCGATTCATCTACCGTCACGACCGCTTCAACACGTTTACCGTATTTCTTGGCCAACACGTCCACCAAGCCCGCTTTGTCCGCATCCGACATCGGAAATGCGCTGGTAATGGTTGCCTTCACCACACCATCATGCTCACGCTGCAAACGCTCAAAATGCTCGGCAATAAACGGTAGCAATGACGCCTTGCCGTTGCCGATCAGCAGCAGCACCGCATTGGCGAGTGCTACCGGCACATTGCCTCCCGCAACACTGCTCATCAGGTTGGCTTTTTCAGCAGCACTCACGTTAGGGTTACCGACCAACGACGCCATTTGCGCATTCGCGGCAATGGCACCCAGCGATTTCAGCTTGGCACCAAAACCAGCAACGTCTTTGGCGTCCGCCGCAGAACGAAACACCGCTTCGGCGTAAGGTCGGGCAACAGTGGTCAACTCAGCCATTACAGTTGCGCTTTCAGTTGGCTCAACATATCTGCGTGTACTTTGGCATCCACTTCGCGCTTGAGGATTTTTTCAGCGCCTGCAATCGCTAAAGCCGCCACTTGCTCGCGAAGCTGCTCTTTCGCTTTTTGCTTTTCCATTTCGATTTGCGCATGCGCCGCCGCAATAATGCGATCTGCTTCCACCTTGGCTTGCACCTTGGCTTCGTCGATTTGCGCCTGTGCCTGTTTGTCGTTCAACGCTTTCATTTCAGTCGCGGTTTGACGCGCCTCTTTCATCATCGCGTCTTTTTGCTTCTGACCTTCGGCGAGCGCCGCTTTACCTTTTTCGGCTTCGGCTAAACCCTCGGCGATTTTCTTGTTGCGGGTATCAATGGCCGTCATTAACGGCGGCCAAATGAATTTGTACGCAAATGCAATTAGCAGCGCGAACCACGCCGCCATCGCAAACAACGTCGCATTGGGCATCATAACGACGACCCTTTCATCAAATCAGTGGATCGGTAATTACTTGATTGCGCTGAGCAACGGATTGGCGAATGCGAAGAACATCGCGATACCCACGCCGATCAAAAACGCCGCATCAATCAAACCAGCCAGCAAAAACATGAATTTTTGCAGCTGTGGAATCAGCTCAGGCTGACGTGCAGCGGATTCCAAAAATTTGGAACCCATAATGCCGATACCGATACAAGCGCCCAATGCGCCGAGGCCGATAATCATGCCGATGGCCAGAGCCATATTGGATTGAACGAGGGCGAGGAACTGTGCCATTTTATTTTCCTTTCGTGGTCGAAAACGGTTACTAGTTTGAGTTACGTTAATTACAAATTATTGAAGCAAATCGAATCAATGATGTTCTTGGGCCATCGCAATATAGACGACAGACAACACCATGAAAATAAAGGCCTGCAGCAGGATAATCAGAATGTGGAACACGGCCCAACCCCAACTCAAAATGATCGAGCCCGCGGTGAAAACGCCGCCCAACATGCCGAGCAATCCCAGCAGCATAAAAATCAATTCGCCCGCGTACATATTGCCGAATAGCCGCATGCCGAGTGAGACGGGCTTGGCGATCAGTTCAATGATGTTGATGGCTAAATTAGGAATCCACATAAATGGACTCGCACCAAACGGTGCCGTAAATAATTCATGCACAAAACCACCCACGCCTTTGGCTTTGAAGCTGAAGAAAATAATTAGGATAAATACCGTGAACGACATCGCAAATGTCACGCTCAGGTTAGTCGATGGCACCGCTTTCCAGTGTGGCAGACCAATGGCTTCAGTCGCTTTGGCGACGAAATCGAGCGGAATCAAATCCATCAGGTTCATCATGAACACGAGGACGAAAATCGTGAGCGCCAACGGCCCGAGAAATTTACGGTCGCCGGGGAATACGTCTTTAACCGTGTCGTCCACAAATTGGAGTACCAGCTCGATAAAACCCTGAAGACGACCGGGTACGCCCGCGGTCACGCGGCGCGCGACCAGCCAGAAAATACCCAAACCGATGACGCCGACAATGATCGACATAATCATCGAATCAACATCAAGCTGCCAAAAGTCACCTTCACCGACTCTAATCCGAAGATTTTGCAGGTGATGCTCAATATATTCTGAGGGAGTAATCGCCGCGGATTCGTTGCTGGATGACATGATTCGTTTTTATTTAGCGAATGATTAAAAATACAAGCCAATGCCCCAACAGGGCCACACACATTGCCGCAACCAACCACGACGCGATAAACCAACCACTATTTAGCGCGCCGAACAACAATCCTAGCACCACCAACCATTTTGCCGTTTCAGCAAACGCATGCCTGCGCAACACCTTGCCCGCCGAAACTTGAGAAACTTTGGATTTTCTCGCCAGCGTTGCGTAAACAAAACTAGCCACCACCACTAAAGCGCCACCAACCAACGCAGACAAGGCAGCCAACTTGCCGTCAAAAATTGCCGCCGCCAGCACCACCAGCAGCGCCAATCCTGCCTGTGCAAGAATGACCTTTTGGTATAACCGTCCCAGTGAGTCAATCAGCACCAAAAACCTCTTTTTGCATCAGACATACTCTGCAATGACAGAAAAGTTCCCGCAAAGCCCAACGATTATAAGCGCGGTTGAGCGTTTCAGTCAAACCAAATTGCCGCGCTGCAACATGATTTTGGGGGCGATAAACACTTGATAGCAAAGCGGTTCTGTATGGCTGAGCTACGGCGCTCCACGCGAAGAACTGTTACAAGCGTATATTTTGACGCATCTCACGCAAACGCTAATACGGGCGCGCTGTTTGAAGCATTTTTGCCTCAAGGCCCTCGCCAATAGGCGATCTATGAATTTACATGCGCAAAATGGATGATAGCCATGCCAACGCTGCCGAATTGCGATCAAAACTGTTTCGTTTATCCGTTCACAATGGCACGCTTATTGGGTGTGTAAGCTCATTATTTCTCGTTGATGAAAGAATCGATTATGTTTAGATTCTTATTGAACCGCGCGAAGCGTGCGTTGCAGCGCGTGGCCGCCTGGTTTCGACAGCGATTCGCGCCGAAACCGACGTTGCGCGATGACGGTGCAGAACCTATCGTAGCGCCCGCTTATGAATCAGAGGCACCAACCAAAGCAGAACCAATTGAGCAATCGGCTCCTGCGGCTGCAGGGGCCGCCACCACAACTCCCACGCCACCGCGTTGGCTTACAGGAACCGCAAAAAACGCCGAAGGACGTATCCCGTGGGTGCTAACACCGCCAGAACGCAACTATCGGCTTTACATCCCTGCAAGCACCATACAAAATCGCCCGCTGCTGGTTATGATTCACGGCTGTCGTCAAGATGCCGCCGCCTTCGCTGCGGCCACGCGCATGAATGTGCTCGCGGATCAGCATGGTTTTGCGGTGCTGTATCCGGATCAATCTGATCTCGCGAATATCAATCGCTGCTGGAACTGGTTTGAGACGGAAACGCTTGAGGGTCGCGGCGAGGTCGCGATTTTGCTGACGATGATTGAGCGTGCCGTCAAACGAGCGGGCGCTGATGCGGAAAATGTCGTCGTGGCGGGGTTATCGTCAGGCGGTGCCATGGCGGCGCTGCTAGCGTTTTCATATCCGGAACGATTCTCATGCGTTGCCGTGCATTCGGGTTTGGCACCGCACGCAGCTGATACCATCACGAGCGCGCTGGCCGCGATGCGCGGTGGTGCGGAGCTCGACATCGCCGCACTCACAAAGCAATATTGGCGCGAGCATGAGTTGCCCCCGCCACCGTTGTTGGTTATTCACGGTGATGCCGATGATCGTGTACACAGCAAAAACGCGGATCAGCTTTTTGATTTGTGGGCCAGTTTGAATCAAGCTGAGACAATTCATCCGCTCCCGCGCAAACAGCAAGATTTCAACGCCACGTCAAAGCAGCACGCCTACCGCGTTGAAAGCATCATCGCCCCTGAATCCGCGCCGGATCGGCATGATGTACACAACACGCAAGGTTTCAAATTAGCCGAGAGCGTGCGCGTTGAAGGTCTACAGCATGCATGGAGTGGCGGCAATGCGGCGCTTCCGTTTAACGATGCGCTGGGGCCGGATGCGTCGGAAATGATTGTTGCATTTGCGCGACTGGGTAAACACTTTGCACTTTGCACTTTGCAGCAGTAACTATGTCTGACATAAAAGCCTGACTCTGCGAACTCGGTTCTGATTATTTGGACTCCAGCGACTCGATCCATCGAAGCTCGGTAAAACACTGTTCGATATAGAGCCGTACCAGTTGAAGTCCGGCGGGCGCACGAATGGATTTATAGTTTTTGATGAATTCCAATGTTTTATTTTTGCGTTCTATTTCGCTTTTCAGGAAAGCGGCACGACTCGCTAAAACTTTTTTTCGCCGCGCAGGGCTGGTATGTATTGATAAACCAAACCATGTGCTGAACGGCGTTGGCGCCTTGGCGCTTGCCCAGGCAGCACGACCCAGGTCATCGCGTAGCGCCGCCTTGCCCAAAAGGCTGACTTGATAAATTATTCGCCCGCGAATGGACGATGGCTCGGCCTTCTCCGCAACTTGTACTGTTAACCCCAGCTTGGCTAATTTTTGTAGCGCGTAGTAAACGTGAGGTCGCGACACGCGTGCCCACTCTGTGACTTCTTGTTGATCAAATTCGCGCAAAAGCTCGTAACCATGCATCGCTCGCTCGGACAGCAGGGACAACACCAAAAGATCGGCGGTCGTTAATTCGGTTGTGGCAGCCGCTTGGGGCCGCGCCTTCAATTTTTTATGGGATGTTTTAACCAAAGTATTGCAGACACCTTATGTTATGGTCTTAACGAGACTATTATAATTTTTGGCAGAATTTATCAATACTTTCTGTTAGTTCATTTTCAAATGTTAAATAAGAAAATGGGTCGTCAGCTTTTTTAACGAACTTGAATATATACGACCAGGCTAATGAAAAAACCCAATTACGGTATAGACGCGCCCGGGCTTGTGCGATTCTTTTTTGCGGCGGGAATTGTTGCCGGGCTGGCATGTATCGCAACGATTTTCATCTTGCCCGGCCAGCAGTTTTGGGCATATTTAGTCGACATAATTTTGGGCATTTTGTCAGCTTATTTCATCGGCATGGGCTGCTTGATGATTTATTGGAGCTCAGTCGTCAAAATTAAAAATCGAGATTTGGTTCTTGACCAGATTCCGTGGATGGGCGACGAGCGCGTGTTGGATGTGGGGTGTGGGCGAGGCTTAATGCTGATTGGCGCTGCGCAACGGCTCACTTCTGGTCACGCAATCGGTATCGATATTTGGTCGGCGCAAGATCAATCCTCAAATTCGCCAGAAGGCGCAATCGATAATGCGCGCATTGAAGGCGTTGTAGAAAAAATTGAAGTACGGACAGCCGACATGCGTTCATTGCCGTTTGCAGATCATTCATTTGACGTCATCGTGTCGCATTGGGCTGTACACAATCTTGCGATTGAAGTAGACCGTCATCTTTCAATATCAGAAATGGTGCGAGTCTTAAAGCCCAGCGGCAGATTAGTGCTATGCGATATTGAAAATCGCGATGCGTATGCTAAAAAGCTGAAAGCGCTTGGCTTAACAGACTGTCGTACGGTGTTTCGCCCCTTAACAGATATTGTGCTGAGCGCAGTCAGCTTCGGCAGCTTCAGGCCTACGACAATTTACGCGCGTCGGCCAACTTAGAAACCCGAAATTTCGTCATTCTGGCGCAAAGCGGAACCCAGCCCTTCTTACATTCAAAACCTGCGAGCGGACGAGCTCGGTCCTTCGATGCAAACACCAACCGGTGCGCTGGGATGACGATGGATTTTGCCTAATACTTTAACCAAACTCCAGCACTGGCGCGGATTTTGAGCTATTCGCCTGGCGCCGAACCAATTTCAAAAATTTCTTCCAAAACAAAAGCAAACTCCTTGACAACCAAAACCATAGTGTTATAGTGCACTACAACACCGGCACGACAATACACAGGAGTTATGAATAATGAACACAAATTGGCACGACAACTCGCCGATTTATCGCCAGCTTAAGCAGCGCATCGTCAGCATGATGCTAGAGGGCTTACTCAAACCGGGCGATGCGCTGCCTTCGGTGCGACAAATCGCGGCCGAATTTAAGCTTAATCCGATCACCGTCTCGCGTGCCTATCAAGAGCTGGCCGACGAGACACTCGTGGAAAAAAGAAGGGGACTTGGCATGTATATGACCGATGGCGCACGCGAGAAATTGCTCACCAGTGAGCGCGAACAATTTCTGAAAAATGAATGGCCGGCTGTGTTGGAACGGATGCGCAGCCTGGGGCTGAGCGTGAAAGAGTTGCTCGCGAGTGCAAATGCCGGCGGTGTGGCATGAACGCCGCTAGTATCGTGGTGAAGGCCAGCGGCCTCACCAAACGCTACGGCAAATCGGTCGCGGTCGATAACATCAGCTTTGAAATTCCCGCAGGCCGCATTATCGGTTTAATCGGGCCAAACGGTTCCGGCAAAACCACGACGTTGAAGGCGATGCTGGGCTTGGTACCTTTCGAAGGCGAGCTGCGCGTGCTCGGGCTCGATCCGCGCACGCAGCGCGATGAATTGATGGAGAACGTAAGCTTTATCGCGGATGTGGCCGTGTTGCCGCGCTGGCTGCGCGTGCGTGAGGCGGTGGATTTTGTAGCAGGCGTACATCCGAAATTTGATCGCGCCAAGGCCGAGCGGTATCTCAAAAACACCAAGCTCACGCCGAAGATGAAGGTCAAAGAAATGTCGAAAGGCATGATCGTGCAGCTACATCTGGCACTGGTGATGGCGATTGACGCGAAGCTGTTGGTGCTCGATGAGCCGACATTGGGCCTTGATATTTTGTATCGCAAACAGTTTTATCAAAACCTGCTAGAAGATTATTTCGACGAGCAGAAAACCATCATCGTGACGACGCATCAGGTGGAAGAAATTGAGCACATTTTGAGTGACCTCATGTTCATTCGCGATGGCCGCATCACGCTCTCGGCAACGATGGATGAGATCGGCGAACGCTTTACCGAGGTGATGGTGCCCGCCGACAAAGTGGAGGCGGCACGCGCGATGAAACCGATTGACGAGCGCCAGGTGTTTGGCAAATCCGTGATGCTGTTTGATGGCACCGTCAACGGCGTGACCCGAGAAAAAATTGAAGCACTTGGCGAAACCCGCAGCCCCGGCATCGCCGATCTGTTCGTCGCCACCATGAAAGGAACCTACGCATGAACACGAAAAAATTTGGTTGGCTGTTAAGGCGCGAATTTTGGGAACACAAGGGTGGATTTTTTTGGACACCGATGGTGGTGAGTGTGATCATGGCAATCATCACTGCCGGGTCCGTGGCGATTGGGGTTACCAAAGGCAGCGAAGCAAACATACGGATCAATGGCCAAGTCGTCACAAAGCTGGCTGATCAGTTTTCGGGTGAAGAAAAAGCGGCGGCGGTTGCGCAGTTTGCAAATGGTTATATGGCGTCAGCCGTGCCGCTGTTATTCGTCTTGTCGTTCACCATATTTTTCTACTGTTTGAACGCGCTGTACGACGAGCGCAAAGATCGCAGCGTGCTTTTCTGGAAGTCGCTGCCGGTTACCGACGGCGCAACGGTGCTCTCAAAAATCGCGATGGCGCTCGGGCTCGCACCCCTAATGGCGTTGCTTTTCGGCACGATTCTCGCGCTCTTGATCGTCGTTTTCATCAGCCTTGGCGCAGCTGCAATGGGCGTAAACATCTTCGGTGGCGTGCTGAGTTCGGCGGCACTTTATCTGGCACCGTTGCAGATTGCCGCAATGCTGCCGATCTACGCGCTCTGGGCATTGCCCACCGTCGGCTGGCTGCTGATGGTCGGTGCATGGGCACGTTCCAAGCCGCTGCTGTGGGCGGTCGGCACGCCACTTCTCGCGGTTGGATTGATCGCGTGGTTTAACAAGATGCTGGCCTTTGGCTGGGATATTGATTGGCTATGGAAATACATTGTCGGTCGTGGCCTGCTAAGCGTCACACCTGGCTCGTGGCTGGCCTACTCGCCCGAAGATCTGGAGATGGTTGGCCGCATGAAACAAGTTGCCCTGGGGCCGCTGCTCGCCCAAACCTGGCAGCAAGTCACCACGCCCAATCTCTGGATCGGCGCAGTAGTAGGTGCCGCGATGATCTACGCTGCGATTCGTTTGCGTCGCTGGAAGGATGAGGGCTAATGAGTACTGGGCAGCGCTGCGTTCGCGTCGACTTCCAGTCAATTTTTAAATTCAGGATAAGTCCGCCATGAGAAATTATTTTTCCAGAGTACCTAACGTTGCCAAATGGTCTTTGACTGTACTCGCAATGATCGTATCAGGCGTTTTGATTAGCTGGG
>JANYGV010000047.1 GCA_025359285.1 Burkholderiales bacterium | reverse complement strand
TTCATCCAGATAGCATTTTCTTTGGCGTTGGGTTGTTTCTTCATGAAGCGTCTAGGTTGTTGAATATCTATTCACGCACCGCCCCCACCACGCGTTTAAACAATTGATAGTCCGCACTGCCTATAGCTGACTGGTTGGATTCACCGGCCGTTATGACGATCACCAAATCCAGCTTGAGCATTAAAAACAGCCGCTGTCCGCCGTTGCCAAATCCTTCGCGCCAATCGCGCTTTTCACCCACGGCTTCAATCTTGCCTGTCCACCATTGATAGTCGTATTGCCAGCCGGGTGGATTCTCCATATCGATTTGACCGCGTAAAGATTCGATCAGCCTGGCAGACGGTACGACTTGCTTGTCATGCCACTTTCCACGGATTTTTCCCCAACCGAGCACCATGCGACCGATGCGCGCCAGATCGCGTGAACGCAGACGCAATCCTGCAAAGGCGAGTGGCCGCCCGCGAATATCGTTTATCCATTCCCAATCGGTAATCCCCAGCGGCTCAAATAATACGTTGCGCGCGTAATCGGTTAATGACATCCCGACCCGTTCTGTGAAGATTTGCGCAATCACCGCGGTACCAACCGCGGTTCAGTTATAGCGACTACCGGCGGGAGCAGCCATCGGGCGATCAAACAAATAGCGCGATTGTGACAAGCGCCAGTAGAGCCCCAGCTCATCATTTCTTGAGTTGTAAGTGCTGGGCTCATTCCAACCCAGACCGCTACTCATCGTCATTAAATGCGCGATGGTGGTCGCTTCTCGCCCTTGGTTATTAAGTCCAACGAGCGCGGGCAACAAGTCCAGCACCGGCGTATTTAGTGGCGGCGTCTTGCCGTCGGCTTGCGCAATTCCCCACAGCAAACTCACCACCGACTTGCTGATTGAACGTATGTCATGGCGAGTTGATGTTTCAAAATCCGTTGAGGAAGCAAATAATGCGTAGATGGATTCGTCTTTCCCGCGCTTATATGATTCCGCCACGAGCCGGCCATGGCGCTCTATAACTAGGCTGTGAAAATTTACCTTACTGTCGGCGAAATCATGGAGCAGGTCACATAAACGCGTTTGGTCAAATCCCGCCAATACCGCACTGGCTTCAACCGGCCAACCGTCGGCAAGTTTTGCAGGCGCATCGCAAGGCGCACTCTGACTTAACTGTGTAACCAGGACTAATAAAACGGCTAGAGAAAATTGGCGCATCACAATCGAGCCTTTGTAAATTCTGCGTTTATTGTTCACCCGCAATATTCTTACTTCGCTTTAAGCCGCCACAGCGACGTAATTTCTTTTGCGCGTGCGATATGCAATATGTCAGCGGCGTCGGATGCGCGCGGATGCGTGGGCCGCACATCCATTTTTCCCGATACGATTAATCCCGCCGCATCAATCCAGCGCAGCAAGGAATCACGCGACCGCAAACCAAGATGTTCGGCCAGATCAGAAAGTATCAACCAGCCCTCGCCACCGGGTTCAAGGTGTGCGGTAAGGCCGCTCAAAAATCCGCGCAACATGCCACTGTCTGGATCATAAATTGCCCGTTCTATTGGCGATGATGGACGTGCCGGCAACCACGGCGGATTACAAACAACCAACGGCGCGCGGCCCTCTGGAAATAGATTTGCCTCGATAACGTTGACGCGATCATTTAACTTTAGTCTTGATAAATTTTCGCGCGCGCAAGCCACCGCGCGCAGATCTTGGTCAGTGGCGATAACACGCTTAACGCCATGCTTCGCGAGTATTGCTGCCAGTACGCCCGATCCGGTACCCACGTCAAACGCAAGCACTGGCGGGGGCTTTGCGAGCATTGCCTCAGCCACCAAGCTCACATATTCACCACGAATCGGTGCAAATACGCCATAGTGCGGATGAATTTTTTCATCGAGTGCGACTACATCTACGCCCTTGCGCCGCCACTCATGTGCGCCGATGATGCCCAGCAATTCCCGTAACGGCGCCACTGAACTTGTTTCGTCACTATCGTCACTATTGTCACTACTGCCAGCGTCGACAAGCGCGCCAGGCGAACCCCATGCTTCGGCGCAAGCGAGCCTAACATCCGGGGCGCGCCGCAGCGGTATCGTGTAATCACGTTTAAAAGGAATCAGCAGCATTGACAAGGTTCGCGCACGCTGTGATTGCGCCTGACGGTGCAGATGAAAAGCATCAAGCGGTAATGACGCTATGCGATCTACAAGCGGCTCTACGGTTTCGGTTGGAACGTGCTCCCTCGCATGGTCGGCGGACTTTTTCAAGACTCGTTTTGATTTCGCGTCCACCCGACGCGCCAATGCTTGCAACAACTGCTTTGCGTTCTGAAAATCACCGCGCCATAGCAGCGCTGACCCTTCGCACGCCAGTCGATACGCGGCATCTGCAGTTAGCGTATCGTCAGCCACCACCACCCGCTTGGGTGCTGACGATCCATTCTCGGCACGCCATTGCGCCGTGTGCGGCTGATTTGCTTCAAGCCATTTAATTTCTGGGTCAATAATCTGGTTGGATTTCACAGTTACGAATTAAGCTTGGTCAATCACGACGCGACAAGCGCGCGATAGACCCGCAAAAATCGGGCGTTTTCCACAATGCCATAGTCACCCGGCGCATATTGCAATAACCAATCCAGTGCGGCGCCTTCCAACACATCGCCGCCAGCACGTCGTGAAATCGTAAACGGCTCCTGCATTTGTCGCGCCAGCACCGGAATATGTTTTGCGCGAAATTGGTTCGCCACAACAAGCTCGTATTTCAGATCAAACCGATCGCGCGAAACACACCAACGCTCGCCTGATTCGCTGGCAATGAGCGCGTCGCTCGCGCGGAATCGGTTGATGCCTTCGCGGCTCAATAATTCACCGTCCTGCACCGCAAAAGTGACGTAAACGGTTTCGTTTTTCACAAACATTTTTGCAGCATGATCTTGGGTGAGATCAATATTGGCAAATGTTTTCATGCGTTTTATTTTTAGTGCAACGATTGAATTTGAACAAGCACTGAATATACCTGAGCAAACAATGCCGCTGCGGCTATCTGCTATCTTCCTTCTGCTCGCAGAGATTATTTAAATACCTGCCAAACGCGGCTTTTCCAATGGCATGAGATGGATGCCCTCCGCCGCGAGCGAAATCTGAATCGACACCCGCAAGCCCAGCTGATGTCGGTTCGCCAGATGAGTAGGCAGATTCATATGCAGCAGCGGTATCAAGGTGGAATCATGAATGCCATCAATCGCCACTCCCAAGCTCACGTTTGAGCCCAGCGCAACATATTCCGCAATCTGCCCGGTAACGACATTTTCATTACCCTTCACAACGTTATCTGCTGAAGCTTCACTGCCGCGATGCAGCGTCACATATTCCGATGGCAGCGCCCATGAGACAGACGTACCCACAACAAAAACAGGGGAATAGGTCGCATCAAGTATCTGCATGCGCCACATGATTTTGGTCAATTTACGCTCGTGCTCATGCGCAATCACGGTGCCTTCAAAAATATTTTTTATATCAACCAAACGCGCCACTTCGCTGTTTGATGGTCGCGTCATCACCTCCACGGGCGAGCCGATTTGCAGCGTTCTGCCATGTCGCAAAATACACATACGATCCGCCAGCATCGCCGCTTCATCCAGATCATGAGTGACCAAAATCACCGGCATCTGGAGCTGGCGTCGCAACGCGGCGAGCTCGATATAAAGCTTTTGCCGTGTCGCACGATCCACGGCCGAAAATGGCTCGTCCAGCAGTAATACCTCCGGGTCGCGCGCCAGTGCTCGTGCCACCGCCACGCGTTGCTGCTGGCCACCTGACAGCTGATTGGGCCGTCGATGTGCGAGTCCGTCCAGGTTCACCAACGCCAGCAACGCCTGCGCGCGCGCCGCCCGAACCGCAGGCGGGCGATGCGACATTGACGCTTCAATATTTGCCACAGCGCTCAGGTGGGGAAACAAAGCGTAGTGTTGAAATACAAACCCAGTCGAGCGCTGCTGTGGAGACAAATTAATTTTGGTTTCTGCATCAAACCATGTCCTGCCATTGACGACCACGCGCCCGTTTTCGGGCCGATAAAGGCCCGCGATCGCGCGTAGCAATGTTGATTTTCCGCTGCCCGAAGGGCCCACCAATGCCAGCACTTCACCCGGCGCGCACGCAAATTCCGCGTCCAGCGAAATCGGGCCATCTTGGCGCAACCGAACGCTTAGTCCGCTGCTGTGATGATCGGGCGACGTAATCGATTGCATCAATTACGCTTCCCATATCTTCCGGTGGTCGCATACGCTACTGCAATCGCCACCAGTGACAGCAATAAAAGCACTGCCGACATCAGGCCTGCACCACTCGTATCAAAAGCCTGCACGCGATCATAGATGGCGATAGCAACCGTCTTCGTTTCTCCCGGAATGCTGCCCCCCACCATCAGCACCACGCCGAATTCGCCAACCGTGTGCGCGAAGGTGATCACCATAGCCGACACGATACCGGGCCATGCCAAGGGCAGCTCGATCGCCCAAAAAATTTTCCATGGCGACATGCCACAACAGGCTGCGGCGCTTCGCACATCAGGATCAATCGCTTCAAAGCTGCGCTGCATCGGCTGAATGGCAAACGGCAGATTAAAAATAATGGAGGCGAGCAACAATCCTGTAAAACTGAACACCAACGGCTGTCCTGCCAACGATTCGTAGAACTTTCCGATCGTCGAGTTACCACCCATCGACACTAACAAGTAATAACCCAGCACCGTAGGCGGCAACACTAACGGCAGCGCACATGCCGCCTCGATCAGACTTTTGCCTTTAAACCGCTGCCATGCAAAGAAACGCCCCAGATAAATCCCCGCGGGCAGCAACACAGCGACCGTCCACAGCGCGAGCTTGAATGAGAGCGTTAGCGCAATCCAGTCCATCAACGACCACTGGATGGGGCGGGATGTTGTTCTAACGCATGGCGCGGCATCAATCTAGTCCTCACCCGGCAAGCGGAAGCCATAGCGTTTAAAAATTTCGCGTGCCGCCGGGGTTTGAAGGTGGCGATAAAAATGCTGCGCCGTTTCGCCCGCATTTTTCATTAACACCATACGTTGACGCAGGGGCTGATGCCAATCCGCGGGAATCAGCACAAATTCGCCCAACGATGAAATAGCCAGCGAGATGGCTTGCGCGTAGGCAAAAATACCGCCCTGCGTGCTCCCCGCAGTAGCAAACTGGGCAGCCTGTGACACATTTTCCCCGAGCACTAAATGGGGTTGTATTTTCTCCCACAGTCCGGCTCGCGTCAGCGCCTGCTGCGCGGCACGCCCGTATGGCGCGTGTTCGGGGTTTGCAATCGCAAATTTTTTAAGCCGTCCATCCTGAATCGCGGCGGCGAGATCTTTGAACTCACTATCGGGCTTGAGCAAGGATAATTTTGGCGCAAACAAAACGAGCCGGCCGATTGCATACAGCGCGCCGTCGTCCACCGCCTTGCCTTCCTTGGCGAGCGCATAAACATAGGCTTCGTCTGCGGATAGAAATAGCTCGAATGGCGCACCCTCTGCAATTTGCCGGCGATAGTTGCCAGACGATCCGAAGCTAAGCTTTACCGTTTTGCCGGTTTGCCGGGCGAATTCGTTTGCCACCTCTTGCAGCGCGAATTGAAGATCAGACGCCGCAGCCACGTTTGGCACCTCTGCACTTTGGACAGATTTCGAATTCAGACAAACCAACATCAACGCCACCAACATCAATGCAAAACGTAAGCGCATAAAACAATTCCCGTGATTCGATATATACGAAGGAATATAACGGCGAACCAAAAATTAATCCAGCGGTTTGCGATACATGCTTGATTGGGTAAGATTTTGCGGTGGCTTAAAACCCTCAAGCCCGCTGAAAGCCGCCATGGGACACGGCGGAACGGCCCAACTTAATCGCGCGGTTTTAATCTCGCAGTTTTAATCTCGCCGTTTTAATCGCGCAATCTTAATCGCGCATTAAGCCGCTCAGCTTTTTGACATCGCGTCTGCTGGCTTTTAGCGCATCTTCTTCTATGCGCCGATAGCATTCAATCACCTGCATGCCGTTGGACGTGACCACAGTACCGCCACCATGCTTGCCGCCCGTCGCCGCGTCCACCACCGGAACTTTGAACATCTTATTCATCGAATCAATCAACAACCATGCCCGGCGATAAGACATGCCCAACACTTTAGCCGCCGCCGTAATGGAGCCTGTCGATACAATTGCCTCGAGCAAAGCGACTTTGCCGGGTCCAATGGCGATCTCGGCGTCCTTGGTAAGACGAAGGCGGAATTGAGCGTGTGGTTTCAATGATTTAGGAATGTGATGTTAAAAACACGGATTTACAAAAATATCGTTCAGCGTGTTTCGCACGGCGCTCAAAATAACGTTACTAATGAATGTGTAGCCCAAAGATACATGGTTTAGACCATAACCAAAAGACACAAAAAAAGCACCCGCTGGGGTGCTTTTTAACATTTTTGGTAGGCACGATTGGACTCGAACCAACGACCCCCACCATGTCAAGGTGGTGCTCTAACCAGCTGAGCTACGTGCCTAAAGGAAGTAGTTTAACGCATCCACTCCCTTTCCCGCAAACGCGATTTCGCGAAGGATTAAATACGGTCCGCGGACAGGCGCAAAAAACGTTCGGAAATCGTAGAGGTCACGCAAGAGCCACAGGCTTGTGCGCGCAATATGTCGATAGCGTTACCTGTAGTTACAACTAGGATTCAGATTTAGGCCGGGCGCGCAGTGCGAAACTCTATACTTAAGCCATAGCCGTTTCACGTAGTTGGTCAAATAGTGGCCTGAATAGTTAATCTAGCAGGAGTAATGGAATGCGAAAGATAGCGGGGCTGGCAATGGTCAGAAATGAGGCCGATATTATCGAAACCTTTGTTCGCTACAACCTTAAATTTTTGGACGAAATGATTATCGTCCTGCACTCGCCTCTCGACGATACGCCACGCATCGTTGAGCAACTTAGGGCGGAGGGTTTGCCGATTGTCATTGAGCATAACCACGAGCTAGGCTTCAGCAAAGCTGAGTGGATGAACAAGGTCGCGCGCGATGTGCTCGCAGCCAAACGTGCTGATTTCCTGTTCATGCTGGACGCAGACGAATTTATCAAATCGCCATCGCGCGCATATCTCAACGAGGCAATAAATTCTATCCCGGTTGGTGCGACCGCCGCGCTCCGGTGGGAGTCTTATGTGCCAACGCTCGATGATGCTGGTGTCGAGCGAAATGCCATCAAGCGCATCCAATACCGCTGCGCAAAAGAAAGTACACCCATTTGCAAAGTAACAGTATGTAAACGTTTTGCCGACGACGCGAGCCTCACGATTGCAGATGGCAACCATGCGGTATTGTGCGCGCAAGGGTCATCACAGCGACCTGTTACCCATGCTGCGTTTCGCGGCCTGTCGCTGGCTCATTTTCCTGTACGCTCTGAATCACAGTTGGTGAGCAAAGTGTTAATTGGAGTATGGTCGCGATGGCTTGAGAAGGGCAGCGTTGATAAATCCATGAATATCAGCAATCACTGGCTGCAATTTTACCGAGACCTGATGAATGACGGCCACATCTCCCGTGAGCGGCTTCGCGATATTGCGCTGGACTATCAATGCGCCCAGCAAAGAAGCGGCGACGCAGTCGATACACGGCTGATCCATGATCCCTTGCCGGTAGACTTTGAACTGAAATACACGTCCGAAAAAGACGTATCGTCACTCTCCAATATTGCCCGATGGGTAGAAATGTTGATTGACCGGCCCCCGCAATTTGACGCCAACAACCTTGTCAAGAGAGTCGTAAGAAATGCTTGACTAGTTCTCGTTTTAAGCAAGATCGTCGTGTTGCCGCTACCCTGACTTTTAAAATTTTCTAACTTGTAGCGAGATCTGGCTAGTTTGGTTTGCGCCTCCTCGTGACGGGAACAGTGCTACTGCCTAGTATTTTTGAGATAGAATTCAAGGAGGAGATAAAAATAGGCATGCAGTTTCAGCGAATCTGCGTGACCGGCGAGCTCACCTATAAGAAAACTTCTCGTCATTTGAGGCTCAAAAAAAAGTTCTTGAAAAGGCAATCAGATTAACGCTCTGGCAACGCTTATTGAACATTCAGCAGGCTCACTGCGGAACATGCGTGTATGAGTGAAGTCAGAAAAGTCATGTCTGGGCAAGCAGCGCCCAGCGATACCATAGCGGCACTCAACAAGCTGATTCCGGGTATCGATGCGATTAATTTCCCGGCCTGTTTTATCGGCTTGAATGAACGTTATCTGTACGCGAATCGCAGCTATGCCCGATTAACCAATAGGCCGGTTGAAACCATCGTCGGATCGCTCGTCAGCGAGATCCTATCGCCGCCTGAATACGAGTCAGTCGCGCCCTATCTGGATTCTGCACTACGGAAAAACGAGCCTGCTCATTTCCACCGCATGTCGGTCGACAAAAATGGGCGCAAGCGATGGATGCTGGTGAACTATTTTCCACAGCGACATGAAAACGGTGTGCTCTACGGTTTGCTAGCCGTCATTACCGATGCAGAACGCGTCAAAATCCTGGAAAGCGAAACCGTTGAGCGCGAGCGACTGTTACGCAGCCTGACCAATAGCGCGGGCCTGCCCGTTTTGCAGGTAGATTCTGAGTTCGTCATTCGATTTGCCAATCAGCCTCTAGTCGACTGGATCGGACGTCCAGCAACCGAGATACTCGGCAAAAGTTTTGTGGACACCTTCCCCGCCGACGTTTCAGCATTTTATCTTCCGCATGTTCACCGCGTGCTGGCTGGTGAGACGTTCAAAATCGAGACCTGTTCTCGCGCCAGGGCGGGCGAGCAACGGCGAATTGAGCTTTCGTACTTCCCCGACCTGCGCGCGGATGGCTCAATTTCGGGCTACATCATGATGTTTCGCGATATCGAAGACGAGTACCGGCTTCGCCAATCGTTAATCGATAAAGAACTGAAGCTGCGTGCGATTGCAGACAATATCGGCATGCCGGTGTCAAAGAGCGACCTTAATCTTCGCTACCAGTTCGTCAATCGCGTCGTGACCGAGTGGCTTGACCTGCCGGAGTCGGAAATTATCGGTAAAGACTGGCGCACGATTATTGGCGAAGAAGCGCTTGCGGGCGTACAACCTTTTGCGGATCGTGCGCTGCGAGGCGAGACCGTTACCTTTGATGGTTGGGCCAGCTTTGCGGGGTATAAACCAGGGCATATGAGATTCAGCATGTTCCCCAGCCGCGACCATAAAGGCGAGATTGATGGCATTTATGCGGTCGTGGCGGACGTCGAAGACGACTACGTTCTCAAACAGAAGCTGGTCGCGAGAGAGCGCCAACTGAGCGTTATCACCAACAACATCGGGATGCCGGTAAGTTATATGGATGCAGCGCGTCGCGTTCGGTTTTTTAACACCACCGCGTATGAATGGCATGCCTTGACCGAGTCACAAGTGATCGGCAAAACGGTTGAAGAGGTGGTAGGGCCAGTGATCGCGAAGGTGCTTGAACCATGGCTGATAAAAGCGTTCGCGGGCGCATCGCAGACCTACGAACGCCTGGCAACGATGGCCTCAGGCGAAATGAGATGGGTACGGACGCATCTGGTTCCCGATGTTCGCAAAGATGGCAAGGTAGCCGGAATATTCAGCGTCGTCACCGATATCAATGAAGACGTAAAACTTCGCCAGAAGCTCCAGGACAATGAGCGACAAATCAGCGTGTTCGCGGATAATATTCCGGAGTCGATTTCTTATCTTGACGAGCAACGACGCTATACCTTTGTCAACAATACGTTCCTGAGTTTGCGCGGTGCGGCTCGTGAAGCGATACTTGGCGAAACCTTGGAAGCGGTGCTTGGCACGGCCGAAGCACAGCTCGCAGCGCCCTATCTTGATCGTGCCTTTAAAGGCGAGACAGTGGTTTATGAGCGGATATGGCATACGATGCCGCATCCGCAAGGGCGGTGGTATCGGGTGCGGGTGGTGCCGGACTTTGGGCATGATAATGTCATCCAAGGCGTTTATGCAGTCGGTATCGATATCCACGACATTAAAACTGCAGAGGTTGCTTTACGAGCCAGCGAAAGCGAATTGCGTAACGCGATGGATAGCCTGCCCTATCCGATGGCCTATCTTGACCGTGATTTAAAGTACCAATTTGTAAACAAACCGATGGAACGTTTGGTCGGCAAATCGCGTGCCGACATGATCGACAAGCCCATGGATCAGCTGCTCGACAAACGGCGCCTGACGGAAATTGAAGCGCTGTGGGACAGGGTGTTCGCCGGTGAAACCATCAACATTGAACGCCTCATTACAGCCAGTGACGATACCCAGCGCTGGATGAGCATGCGCTACACACCACGTCGCGACGCGGGAGGCGCGGTTGTGGGCTTTTATTCGGCATCAACCGATATTGATGAACTCAAACGCACCGAAATTGAATTACGCCGGGCGAACTGGATGCTGTTATCGCATTTCGAAAACACCCCGCTGGCCGTGATTGAATGGGATCATGAATTTCGGGTGCGGCGCTGGTCACCACAAGCAGAACGTATCTTTGGCTGGACTGAACAAGAGGTAGTAGGCAAACGTCTTAATGAGTGGAATTTCATTGCGGAGGAGGATCGAACGCAGGTCGATTTACTGCTGGCACAGCTGCAGTCGGGCGACACCGCACATACCACCAGCCTCTACCGGAATTTCCGCAAGGATGGAAAAATCATCTGGTGCGAGTGGTACAACTCGAACTTGGTCGATGAGTCAGGTCAGCAAGTATCGGTACTATCGTTGGGCCAGGACGTCACCGCCCGGGTCAACGCAGAAGAGCGGCTGGTCCATCAGGCCACCCACGACAGTCTAACCGGCTTGCCCAATCGCGCCATGTTGCAGGAGCGTTTGCGGCAGGCAATCATGCGCGCGCGTCGCAATAGCAGTCGGGTTGCGGCACTGTTCATTGACCTCGACCGGTTCAAAGATGTAAATGACTCCTTGGGACATCGCGTTGGAGATGAGCTGCTGCGACTCATGGCGGTCCGACTGGGCCGTGTCTTGCGTGACACCGACCTGCTGGTCAGGCTATCTGGCGACGAATTCATGGTGGTGCTTGAGCAAATTACCGAAATCGAGTCCGCGCAATTGGTCGCGCTCAAACTGATCGGTGAGATACATGCACCGTCCATGATTGAAGGGCATGAAATCTATATTTCGGGCTCAGTCGGGATTAGCCTGTTTCCCGATGATGCGGATGACGGCGAAACTCTGCTGAGAAATGCCGACATGGCGATGTATCGGGCCAAGGAGCGCGGCAAAAATACTTATCAATTATTTTCGCGTGAACTGGCCGAGCACGGGGCCAATATGCGCATGCTGGAAAACGCCATGCGCACTGCAATTCAGCGCCGCGAGTTTGAGCTGTACTACCAGCCAAAATTAGACATGGTGAGCAATCGCGTAATCGGTGCCGAGGCGCTGCTGCGCTGGCATCACCCGACCCGCGGCTTGGTCATGCCGGGTGAATTTGTCTACTTGGCGGAAGAAACGGGCCTCATTCATGAAATCGGCGATTGGGTACTCGAAACGGCGTTTGCGCAGCTACGCAAATGGCGCGAGACCGGTTTTGGCCATTTACAGGTCGCGGTCAATATTGCGGCAGGCCAGTTCCGCGCCTCCAATCTGGCGGATCGAATCATTGAGCGAATCAAACGCGAAGGCTGCGATCCACACTTAGTTGAAATTGAGATCACTGAAACCGGCATGCTGCGCGACCCGGAAGGCGTGGGTCGCACGGTGAGCGCACTTCGCGCCATCGGCGTGAGCGTGGCGATTGACGACTTCGGTACCGGCTATTCAAGCTTGTCGCACTTAAAACGCTTTCCGATTGATACCTTGAAAATTGACCGATCATTTGTTGCCGATGTTCTCACCGACCGCGACGACGCTGCTATTGTTTACGCGGTAATAGCGCTGGCGCATGCGCTGGAAATAAACGTGGTCGCCGAAGGCGTGGAGACCGAGGAACAGCGCGTATTGCTGGCACAACAAGGCTGCGGTGCCTATCAAGGCTATCTATTTAGCCGTCCCCTGCCCTCGGTTGCTTTTGAAGCCTTGCTGAGGCAGCAGCAATCAGCGCAATTCTGATTGGGCGGGCTTGTCGGCTTCGTCTAGTGAGGCCGAGTAAGTTTATTTTGCAGGCTTTGTGGGTTTGAAAGCCGCCTTCAAATAATAAAACATCGACCAAACTGTCAGGACCGCCGCGATCCAAATCAGCACGCGCCCGACTAAACGGCTATTGATAATTTCAAACAGCGGCGCATCGTAAAGCAGAAACGGAATCGCCACCAGCTGCGCGACGGTCTTGACTTTGCCCAACATTGAAACCGCCACGTTTTTGGATTGCCCTACCTGCGCCATCCACTCGCGCAGCGCCGAAATAGTGATTTCGCGGCCAACGATAATGAGCGCAACGATCGCATCAGTGCGACCCATTTCAACCAATACAATCAACGCCGCGGCCACCATTAGTTTGTCCGCGACGGGATCGAGAAATGCACCAAACGCTGAACCTTGGTCAAGCTTGCGCGCCAAATAACCGTCCAGCCAATCCGTAATGGCGGCAACCACAAAAATCACCGTAGCAATAGTATTGGCCTGGCGCGACGTCAACCACGACTCATCGATATACAACACTGCAATAAATAGCGGAATGGCTGCGATTCGCAACCAGGTCAGGCACATGGGAATATTTAACTTCAAGGCGGCGTCAAACTCTTAGTCAATGCGAATGGAATAGATCAGGCAAGCTGGCTTGGGCTACCGTTTTTTGATTAGGCTTAGTGACGAAATGACTGGTTGACAGCAACGCTGGCCGCAACTAAGCGATTTAGTGTAATTGGTTATAGATGGTCTCTGCCAAGTCGCGACTTATTCCGTCTACTTTGGCGAGATCATCAGCACTTGCCGATTGGACGCCCTGTAGCCCGCCAAATTGCGCGAGTAACGCTTTACGGCGCTTGGGACCGATGCCACTGATGTCTTCAAGCCGTGAGGTATTACGCTTCTTGGCGCGACGCGCGCGATGGCCGGTAATCGCGAATCGGTGCGCTTCATCGCGAATTTGCTGGATCAAATGAAAGCCTGGATTATCGTTTGGCAAATTGAGTTCGCGCCGCGTTGTGCCAAAAATCAGCGTCTCCAGCCCGGCCTTGCGATCTTCGCCTTTCGCCACGCCGATCAACTGAATATCTACCAGCCCAAGTTCACTCATTACCTCTTCTGCCACACTAAGCTGGCCTTTTCCGCCATCAATCAATACCAGATCTGGCCGGGGAATATTGACCTTGGCGACTTTATGTTCGCCACCCTCGTCTGGGCTACTAACTGCACCGTTAACTGCACTGTTAGCTGCGCCGTCAATTGGGCCATCAATCTCATGATCAACTTCAGCAATTTCCACCAATTTTGAGTAACGCCGCGTCAACGCATCCCGCATCGCCGCGTAGTCATCGCCCGGGGTAATGCCGGTGATGTTGTATCGTCGATATTCTGAGGACTGCATCTTGCCTTGATCGAACACCACGCAGCTGGCCACGGTTGCCTCGCCCATGGTGTGGCTGATATCAAAGCACTCCACACGATTTATATTGTCGAGTCCCAGCGCCTCTCGCATCATCCATAATTTTTTATCCTGGGTGGCGCGATCCAGCAATTGGCGATCCAGCGCAAACTGCGCGTTTTTCATCGCCATCGCCATCCAGACTTTCGATTCGCCTTGCGGGCGCGTGATAACTTTTACCTGACGCCCAGCGGCTGCGCTGAGAAATGCATCCCAGTCTTCCGTGTCGAAATCGCCATCGGTAATGAGCCTCGGCGGTGGCGTTTGATCGCTGTAATGTTGGTCAATAAACGCGCTGATAATTGCCTCAAGATCGGCGTGCTGGGTGTTGGCGGGAAACAAACTTTTATCGCCCAAATGCCGCCCACCACGAATCATCACCAGGTTGACGCACCATGTACCTGAAAGCTCTAGCGCAGCGACGACATCCACGTCACGCTCACTGGCGGATTCCACAAATTGTTTGGTGAGTATGCGTTGCAGGGTGCGCACCTGGTCGCGATAAATCGCGGCGGCTTCAAAGTTTAATTCCGCGGCAGCAGCCTCCATTTTTCGGTTTAGCTGCTCAACGACTTCGTTTTCTTTACCCTGTAAAAACAGCCCCGCGTTTTCAACATCGCGCGCGTAGGCCTCGGCAGTGATTTTGCTGACACAGGGCGCGGTGCAGCGACCAATCTGATGCAGCAAACAGGGACGGGAGCGGTGCGCGTAAACCGTGTCATCACAAGTGCGCAATTTGAACACTTTTTGCAGATGGTTAATCGTATCGCGCACCGCCCACGCCGACGGAAACGGTCCAAAAAAACGATTGCCTTTGGTATGCGTGCCGCGATAAAAACGAATTTGTGGAAATTGATGCCCCGTGACCATAATGTAGGGATAACTTTTGTCGTCGCGAAACAGCACGTTGTAGCGCGGTGCCAGTGACTTGATCAAATTATTTTCGAGCAGCAGCGCCTCGGATTCACTACGCGTGATAGTGGTTTCAATGGCCTCAATTTGCGACACCATATGGGTGGTGCGTGGGCTGACATGCTGCTTGGTGAAATACGACGACACGCGCTTTTTCAGGTCGCGCGCCTTGCCCACATAAATCACGTCGCCTGTACCGCTTTTCATGCGGTAAACACCCGGTAAATTCGGTAATTGCGCGAGGATGGGCTTGGGATCAAACATATTGCGCTAAATTATAACAGACCAATAGGGACGGGCTTCTTCGAGCATAAATGGCCGTCGGCCCGCTCTGATGCTAGTGTTTGTGAAATCGCTCAGTATCGTTACGCGAATTGGGCCCGCTATGAACCGAAGATGTTTGCCGCCCATTCGCATCATTACAACACCCACACTACAAGATCACAGGGCGGTTCGGCTGCTCGTTTTTATGTTCACCCGTTGCTGGAAAATGATGATCGAGTTCAGCGCTGATTTTATGGATACCAGTCAACGTGCCAGCTGCAAAATCTTTTTTGCGGTAATGCAATTCAATCTCACGGCAGATGGCTCGCCAGCGCTCCTCGCCGACGTGGTGATGAATGCCGCGATCCGCGACAATTTCCACCTTGCGATCGGCCAGCAACACATAAATCAGCACGCCGTTATTTTCTTCGGTATCCCACACACCCAGAAGCGAGAACACATCCAGCGCGCGCTGGCGGGCAGTCACGCCAACCCATAGCTGACTCGACGTCAGCTCAGCTTCAACGGCGAACCTGACTTGACCACGATGTGATTTCTCACTCGTCGCCACGGCGGCTTCGATAGCATCCAACGTCGCCGCCGGAAAACGACGGCGCAAAATAAAGGGCGACATCCAAACATGGCGAAAAAAGCGTGATAACCAGCTCATCACCAATTCCCCGAGGCGCCGCCGCCGTCAAAGCTTCCACCGCCTCCGCTAAACCCGCCGCCGCCGGATGATCCGCCCCCACCAAAACCACCGCCCAAGCCACCGCCGCTGATCCAACCGCCCCTGCCGCTTCCACCACGACCCAGGCCCGAGCCCATCGAACCCACGAATAAAACC
>JANYGV010000083.1 GCA_025359285.1 Burkholderiales bacterium | reverse complement strand
CGGATGTCGGTGAATTCGCGCGCAGCCATGTGCCGAAATTACGATACGCGTGGGTATCATTCGCGAGCTGTCTCGCGATGGCCGAGGGCGCTTCGCGGGCTTCGAGCAGCATCGTGCTTGAGGACGCGTTGTTAGCCAATTTTTACGCCTTCTGAAAACACGCTTTGCAACATCAAATCGCGATCCATCACCACCATATCGGCCCACGCGCCTTTTTCAAGGCGACCACGATCGGTGATGCCGAGAAATTCGCAGGCGTGAGTCGATACGCGGCGTGATGCATCGATCAAATCAAGTTTGAGTTCGTCCACCAGATTGCGCAACGCCTGGTCGAGCGATAACGTCGAGCCTGCCAGCGTGCCGTCGGCTAAGCGCACGCCGCCAAGGCATTTGGTGACGGTGTGACGACCCAGGCGATATTCGCCATCGGGCATGCCGGTGGCGGCGGTGGAATCGGTGACGCAAAATAATTTCGGAATCGCGCGCAACGCAACACGAATTGCGCCCGGATGCACATGCAACAAATCAGGAATAATTTCGGCGAATTCCGCATGGGCAAGTGCGGCACCGACCATGCCAGGCTTGCGATGATGCAGGCCGGTCATGGCATTAAATAAATGCGTAAAGCCCGTCGCGCCGCGCTTCAACGCAGCCACGCCTTCGTCATACGTGCCCAGGCTGTGGCCAATCTGAATTTTATATCCGGCCTCACACAACGATTCGATCACGCCCATATTGCCCGGCACTTCTGGGGCCAGCGTGATGAGCTTGATCGGCGCTAATGCGTTCAGGCGTTTCAGCTCATTTGCCTGCATCGGTCGGGTGAAATCAGGCTGCGCACCGAGCTTCCCAGGGTTGATGTAGGGACCTTCCAAATGCACGCCGAGCAGCCTTGCGCCGCGCTGATGCATGCTGTTTGATTTGAAGAATGTGGACAAGCCCGCAAATGCGTTTTCGAGATCAACCGGAGGCGCGGTCATGGTAGTCGCGAGGAGCGCGGTGGTGCCGTGTTCGCCATGAAGTGCCGCGATGCGCGCGGCGGCATCGCCACCTTCCATGATGTCGCGTCCGCCGCCGCCGTGGACGTGCAAGTCAACGAAGCCGGGCAAGATGATGGGTTCAATTGAATCGCGGACGATATTGGTAGCGATGGGTGCGCCTTGAATATTTTCAATCTTGCCATCATCGCCAAATGATATTGCGCCGTGAACAAAACCTTGCGGCGTCAGGATGTTTCCTTCTAACGTGATCATGCCCGAGATTCCCCGGCACGCTTAACCATCTCAATGTGTTGCAAGCTCAACATTTTCTCCCAATAAAATTCTTAAACTTAATCTTAAATATGACGCGCTGCGATGATCGGTTTTGATGTTGCCCACAAGCCAAAATAGGTGAGCGCGCCATTTACAATCAGCAACTCCAAACCAATTTGATAACTGCCGAATAATACAGACTGATTTACGTCGATAACATAACAAATGATCGGGGCAGTGATAGCGATCCACAGCACCAGCGAATCACTGACTTCGCGTTTCGACAAAATCCCGAAAGCAAACAGCCCCAGCAGCGGCCCATACGTGAAGGCCGCCAGTTTCAAAATTAGCCCGATCATGCTGGGGTTATCCGCCCATTTGAACATCATAATCAGCAATAAAAATATCCCGGCAAAACCAAGATGCACGCGATGGCGGATGCGTTTGCGATCAGCCTCGCTCCAATTCTCGTGTTTTTGCATCGACAAAATATCGATACAGAAGCTGGATGTCAGCGCGGTGATGGCTCCATCTGCGCTGGGGAAGAGCGCTGAAATTAATGCGATCACGAAAATGACCTGCAGTATCGCGGGCAGATGGCCCAATACAACGGCGGGGAAAATTTTATCGCCTGTTGCCGTCACACCCACCGTCAATGCATACAAATAAAGTAGGCCGCCCAAAAATAAAAACAGCATCACCACACACACCATGATGATCGCAAGCGTGACGATGTTTTTTTGCGAATCGGCCAGCCGCTTTACCGAGATATTTTTTTGCATCATCTCCTGATCCATACCGGTCATGGCAATCGCGATAAACATGCCGGCCAGAATTTGTTTTAGCCAAAATTCCTTGCGATTAACATCCGCCGAGAAAATTTGTGAAAGCCCGCGCGCCTCCATTTGCGTTAGCGCGTCGCTGAAAGAGATGTTCAATCCATTGAGCAAATAAATCACGCTGATAATCAAGCCGAGCAACATGCAGGATGTTTGCAATGTATCTGTCCACACAATCGTTTTTACGCCACCTTCATAGGTGTAAAGCAGCACCATCGCGATAATGACGGCGGCGGTCAGCCAAAAGGGGACGTGAAGGTTATCAAGAATCGAGTCTTGCAAAATCCTGATGACCAGATACACACGTGCCGTCGCACCCAACGTGCGCGACAAAATAAAAAACGACGCACCAGTTTTACGCGAATGTGGCCCCAGCCGGATGCCGAGATAATCGTAGATTGAAGTGAGATTCAGTTTATAAAAAATGGGCAACAGAACAAAAGCAATGACGAAATAGCCAATCAATTGCCCGAGCACAATCTGGAAATAAGTGAAGGCCGTTGCACCGACTGCGCCGGGCACACTGATGAACGTTACGCCGCTGAGTGATGTGCCGATCATGCCGAATGCGACCAGCATCCAATTGCTGTTTTTATTGCCAATAAAAAACGAATGATTGTTGGCACCCCGCGATGTCACCCATGCTACGGAAAGTAGCAGCGCAAAGTAGGCGATGATGATCGAGAACAGCAGGGTAGGCGACATTAGGAGCGAGTTTAATTAATACGAAAACGGCGTTGCGTGTCGAGAAACGAAAATGCGGGCACCTTCAACGAAGGTGCCCGCATCACATGCAAATTTACTGACGATATGTAACTGACAAACCATACGTTCTACCCATAACGTTGTAAGTGTCCGGATAAGTGTTAAAGGCACCCGAATTTTTAGGGAGCGGCGGTTGCTTGTTGGCAATATTGTCGATACCAAAGTTGACTGTTAATCCGGCAACGCTCGTGCGCCATGAAATATTCACGTCAAAATAATCCTGCGCGGAAATGGTTTCCGTGCTGCCGACCGTGCTGTCGGTGACTTTGCCAATTCGTTTCCAGCCGACCTGCGTCGTGAACGCATTGCCATCCCAGGTGAGTGACGCGCGATGGCGATAATCCGGTGCCACCAGTGATACTGCATCTGAAGAACAGCGAAACGCGTAGCTGCCTTTGCAATCAATGGGATCGAGTACCGGATTTTTCTGGATCGTGTAGTTCTTCACAATCGCAGCCTGATATTGCCAGGTGAGCTTGCGACCGGGCAGGCCAAACGGCACATCCTGTTTGAAGCTGGTGTCGATATCGATGCCTTCTTGCTTGATGAATGCGAGGTTGCGATCAACTGGAAATCCGTCTTGGATGCGTCCGGTGGTCGGATTGCGCGTGACGGCCTGGCAGAGCGGATTATCCGCGCGTGGATCGGTGATGTAGCAGCTTGAGAGTGCATCAATCGGTTGAATCTGGCCGACAGCGTCTTTAATTTTGATGCTGTAGTAATCCACCGTGAGACTAAAACCCTTTAATGCACGCGGCGTAAGCACGGCACCGAGCGTGTTGGTTTTGCCTTTTTCAGCGCGTATTTCAGGATTGCCACCGAAGAAATAGCCGCCGGTTAGCAGTGTGGGATCAAACGAGTTATATGAACCCACCGCAGGCGCGTTGAAGCGACGGCATTGTTCCGCATTGCCGGTGCCCAGCACACACGGGTCGCCCGCATAGCGCGGACGCAGGCGCGCGACGTTAACGAGGCTATTGAATGGGATTGAGAAAATCGGATTCGCGAACTCACCGAAGTTGGGTTCACGAATCACTTTTTGGCGGGTCGCGCGCAAACGGAAATCTTCGGTGATTGCCCACGATGCGCCGATTTTGTCAGAGTCATAGCTGTTTGCTTGGCCCACCGATTTTTTGTAGGATGAATTACGGATCGCGCCTTCAATCGACAGGTTTTCCACGAACGGTAACTTGGACAAAATCGGGATCAGCAATTCGCCGTAATACTCTTTTGCGCGAAAGTAGGGCGGCACGGAGGGCGGGGATTCAACGCCCTGATTGAATGACTGGCCAAGGTCGGGATTGTAGTCAAAGGTGCCGGTTTCGCGTCGTGATTCAGCACCCACCGCAAAACCGATTGCACCTGCCGGTAGTTTGAAAAAATCGCCGCTATCGCCAGAAACAGTTGCGGCAACGATGGACTGTTTGCGCTCACGGTCCCCGTATTTAAATTGCTGGGCCAAACCGGATAAATCAGCGCCAGGGCCGAAGATATCAATGGTGTTGATGAGGCCGGGCAGGCGCGCCTTTACAGCGTCGCCGTTAACGACAATCGATTCCTTGGTGGTGCCTGTTTGGCCGTAAATATCCCAGCTGATCGAATCCGTAAACGTACCGCGCAAACCCAGCTGCGCCTGATACGTGTCGCGATTATTGTCGGCGGTTTTCGCCCCTAATTCCCCGAACGAGCGATTCACCCGAACCTGCGCCACACCGTTGACAAAAGTGAGCAAGCCGCGCGCTTCAGCGGGGAGAAATGTATTGCTGCTGTTAATGCCGAAAACGTCATTCACCACGACTGGTACCTGACCCGAACGCGGCGCGCCGGTAGTCTTGACGTTCGAATACATGACGCGTCCGTAAGCCTGCAACTTATCGGTGAAATCGTATTTAAAAAAAGTCGATACATTCACTCGCTTTAACGGCTGAATCAGCGTGTACGCTGAAGTGTAGTCGGTGGTTTGCGGGGTCAATGTAAATTGGTTTGCGTCGGTGACTGAGAATACGCGGCCGCTGGCCACATCGGTAAAGTTGCCGCCTGAACCTGCCACCCGGATCGGGTTTTTTAGTGCGAAATCACGGTCGCCTGCGTACAGTGCTTCGCGTTCCGTGTATTCCAAATAGCCGACGATACTGCCACGATCACCGAGCGCCATACCGCCGGTTAGGTTGGTACCGTATTGCGAACCGCCACCGCGCCCTGAGCGGTAATTGGCAGAAGCCTGAAGGCCGCGAAAATCGTCATTAATAATAAAATTTACGACGCCGGAAATGGCATCTGCGCCATATACGGCAGCAGCGCCACCGGTCAATACATCCACACGTTTTAGCAAAGGTGCCGGGATAAAGTTTACATCCACCGCATTGCGGAAACTGAACGGCACTGCGCGGGTGCCGTTAATGAGTACCAGCGTGCGGCTCTGGCCGAGATTGCGCAAATCAAGCGTCTGTGCGCCAAATGCATCACTGCCCGCTGAGGTGCTGTTCACACCGCCGGCAAGTTGCGGCAGTTTCACGGAAAAATCTTCGACCGTGACTGCCCGCGCCAGCGCCAATTCTTCAGCGGTGATCTGGCTCACCGGGCTGGTGGACGTGAGGCCAGCTGCCTTGATGCGTGTACCAGTGACGAGTACCGTATCTACTTTGGATGATACCGGCGCTTCTTCCGTTTTCTTGGCAGCAGTGTCAGCTTGCGGCGCTGCGGGTGGAGCGGCTTGTTGAGCGGTCACATTGCCGCTGGCGAGCAGTAGCACGGCTAATGCAGACGTCGTGCCGATCAGTTTTGCGGGTGATGCTGGTTTCATATTTCATCCTCCAGTTTGGTATTCGTTGCTTTGATTGTTATTAGATTGGTTTTGCTTTGGTACTTTTGTGGTATCCATTATTACCTTGATGTGACAATACACACAATTCAGCAAAATTGCCCGAAAAAATAAGTAAAAGCACTTTTTTATTTCTGATGGTTCCGGGCGCGTGTAGTGTCTTTTAACGAAAAAACAATACCAGTTGGGCAATCCGCTTCAGCGCCGCTTGAAGTGGTATGCGAATGTGAAAACAACGCTTTGTGTTGAATGCGTTGTGTTGATATTCCTTGTCTGACCCCTTGAAGGCCCGAAGCCTTAAAGCAGCCGTAACAACTTAGGAAGGGAACGAGATCTTTCCCATCGCGACCGATGGAATGCCCTTTCGGGAGCCGAAGTCGGATTCGCCGCCTGACACGGTCTCGTTGGCCAGAATGGCGAACAGCACCGCTTCCTTTGCATCGCCCGAAATGCCGAGCGCATCGGTTTCTAAAAATGGGCAAGGCAATAGTTCTTTAAGCCAACGGATCAATAGCGGGTTATGCATGCCGCCACCAGAGGTGTAAACATGAAAATCCGTCACAGGAATATTTGCCCCGGCGGTGCAGCTCAAAATCGCCTCAGCAATAGTTTCGGCGCTGAATCGCGTCAGGGTTGCGAGTAGATCGTGATTAGAAATATTGTGGGCGTCACTTTCCGCTTGCGCGCGACGAACATAGTCGATGCTGAATAATTCCGGCCCGGTAGTTTTTGGAAATGGCTGATGAAAGAACGGGTCATTCTTCAATGCCGCCAGCAATGCTTGATTGACACGTCCTGATTTCGCGAGCGCGGCATCTTTGTCATAAGCCAGATTAGGAAAATGGAAGCGTGTGAGCGCATCGATGAGTGTATTACCCGTGCCCGTGTCTGTCACAAAAACTGTTTCCGGATTCATGCTGGAGGGCAAATAGGTGAAGTTGGCAATGCCGCCCATATTCAGCATGATGCGATTTTCGCCTCGTTTGCCGAAAATAAAATAATCGCCGTAGACCGCCAGTGGCGCGCCTTCGCCGCCTGCCGCGATATGCTTTTGCCGGAAATCTGAAATGGTGATGATGCCGGTTTTGACTGCGATATGATCGCCATCGCCGATCTGCAAAGTCGCGTTCGGGAATTTTTTCTGCCCATGCAAAATCTTCGGCGCATGCATGACCGTTTGCCCGTGTGAAGCGATCAAATCAACTTCGGTCGCGGCTACGTTCCAAACGTTGAGGCAGTCCAAAATCATCTCTGCATGCAGCGTGCCGATCCATTCGTTCAACAGTGCCAGATGCTGAAAATCAATAGTCTGCTGCGCAAAAATTTTGCGAATTTCTGTTTTGATATCGTCGGTGTAATCAATCGTTTTGAAATTGAGCAACTTGACCGTAGTCGCTTCCCCTGCGCCCGACAATTCACAAAGTGCCACGTCAAGCCCATCCATTGAGGTGCCTGACATCAAGCCAATAATTCGGCGGGATGGTTTTTGCGCGAGTTGGTACAGCGCGGCCAGGTTTTTATTCATGCTTTTTGCTATGGTTCACGGCGCATTTCGGCGACGAAGTCGTAATAATCGCTGCGACAGTAGGAGTGGGTGAGTTCAACGGCCTGACCTGATTCAAGATAACCAATACGGGTAATGAACAGCACCGCCTGTCCCACCGCCACACCCAACTGCTCGGCCAGACGCGGATCGGCATTGAGTGCGCGAATGTGTTGCAAGGCACGCACAGGTGCCTGGCCGATTTTGGTCAGATATTCATAGAGCGAGGCCTTGACTGCCTTGGGCTCGGCCAGCACGCTCTGTGGCAACACGCTGACCTCATATGCCATCACCACATCATCGGCAAGGCGCAAGCGTTCCAGCCGCGCGACCTTTGCATTTGACGACAGCCCCAAACTTAGTTGTTCATCAGGTGCGGCTTGCGTGATTGAGCGATCCAGCCAGCGCGAGCTGGGTTCATAGCCGCGCCGATGTAACTCTTCAGAAAAGCTGGTGAGCCGAGATAGCGGCTGCTCTAGTCGCGGCGCAATGTAATTTCCGGAGCCGCGCTTACGCAAGATCAAACCTTGCTCGACCAGCTGATCAATCGCCTTGCGTGCAGTCACCCGCGACACCCCCAGTGACTCCGACAGCAAACGTTCAGACGGTAACGCCTCATGCACCCGATAACGGCCCTGACGTACTGCTTCCCCCAGCTTTCGTGCCAGCTGAAGGTATAACGGCGAATTGTCGCGGGAGTCAGGCTTGAACTCGGCAACCACACTTTTTTTCATTACGCTCTTTCAGCGAGATCGCGACGGTGCCAGCTACGCAGATTCATAGTGCACATTGCTGACGGATGCTGGGGTGAATCGTTGGAAGCTTTGACTTTGATTGGCGTCGGCGTCAGTATGGGGTCATGAATGGGATTGCGTCTTTCGCCGGACCAACGCGATTTATCACAGCAAAAAGAGCGAAACCATTTACAATGAAACCAATGTAATACCAAATATATCATGTGCCAGAGCGTGCCGGGCAAGTGGCATCCGAATCACGATTGGTATTTTCGATAAAACCAGCAAGGGGGATTGTTATGGACGTTCGAGCGCGCGTAGGTGCCAGTTGGTTTGTGTTGATGGCATTTGCTTTTTGCTGGGTGCCGCCACTGGCAGGCGCGGAGGGGAAAAATTTCCGTTGGTCAACTAATGGCGATGTCACAACACAAGATCCTCATGGCCAGGATGAAGGTTTTACAAAATCAATTAATGCGCTGGTTTATGAGCGTTTGATCCAACCGGGCAAAGATATGTTGCCCACGCCGTGGCTGGCCACCTCATGGAAAGTGGTGAGTCCGACCAAACGTGTTGTCTATTTGCGCAAAGATGTGAAGTTTCAGGATGGGTCGCCTTTTACCGCCGATGACGTGGTTTTCTCGTTCGAGCGTGCGGCCAAATCAAATCAGTTCAAAACCTACGCGATTCCCGCCGGTGTTGCAAAAAAAATTGATGATTACAGCGTCGAATTCACCACGGCAAAACCGAACCCTGTGGGCCTGAATTCGATTGGTGAAGTGCCGATTATGAGTAAAAAGTGGGCGGAAAAAAATAACGCAGTGCTGCCGCAGGATTTCACCACCAAAGAAGTCACTTACGCCTCGCGCAACGCGATGGGCACTGGGCCATTCCGGCTGGTGACATACGAGCCTGGAATTAAAACCACGCATATAAAAAACGCGGATTGGTGGGGTATTAAGGAAGGTCGATATGAAAGCAATATCGATAGCCTTGAATACCGTCCCATCGCCAGCGCGGTAACTCGAATGTCTGCGTTGAAATCAGGCGAACTAGATTTCGTGCTGGATCCGCCGGTGCAAGATGTATCCCAACTCAAAGCAGATAAAACACTCAAAGTTTGGGAAGGCGACGAAATGCGGGTCATCATGATCGCAATGGATCAGGCGCGCGACGAGCTACTTTTTTCGGACGTAAAGGGCAAAAATCCATTTAAGGATATTCGTGTCCGCACCGCGCTATATAAGGCGATTGACGTCAATGCGATCAAGGCACAAATCATGCGCGGCCTCGCCACGCCAACCGCCGTTGCGCTGCCTAATCCGAAAGGCGAGGGAATTCCTGCGGCGCTTGAAAAGCGTCTGCCCTACGATCCTGAAGGAGGTAAAAAACTGCTCGCTGAGGCGGGTTATGCGAACGGATTCGGCTTTACACTGCACTGCCCGAATGACCGTTATGTCAATGGCGAACAGATTTGTGTGGCGCTCGCGGGCATGTGGGCGCGGATCGGGCTGAATGTCAAGGTAGAGGCGATGCCCAAAGCGCAATATTTTCAGCGCACGCCGAAAAAAGAATTCAGCGTCATGCTGCAGGGCTGGGGCGATACCAATCGCGACGCCATGTTTACGCTACAGCCGGTACTGCACAGCTTTAATACCAAAGGATACGGCGACAGCAATTACGGCAATTTTAAAAATGCGGAGCTGGATGCGCTGATTGAAAAAGCGGAAAGCGAAATGGATGCGCCGACGCGTCAGGGACTAATTAATAGCGCGATTGAATTGATCCAGCGCGAGGTGTTGGTGATTCCGATTCATCGGCAAGTGGTGCCGTGGGCATCGCGCGCCAATATCAGCTTGGTGCATCGACCCGATAATAAATTTGCGCCACTGTGGATCAAAATGCAGTAGCGCGTGTGCAGAAATTTGGCGCGCGAGACGGCATAACGCTCGTGATGTTCAGCCAGCAATGGCATTTGCCAAGGCAATAAAAACAATGGGTCGTTAATGGCACTCACCTATATTTGGGCATCGTTTTTTATTATTGGTTTTGTCGCCGCATTAGCCCAATGGCTATTCCTAGGCGACACCGACATATTCAAAAAAATCATTGACGGCACATTTGAATCGGCGAAAGTTGGCGTGATGGATATTGCGCTGCCGCTCGCAGGCATCATGACGCTGTGGCTGGGCATTTTGAATGTGGGTGAAAAAGCGGGCGCGATCAATTTGCTGGCTAAAGTAATTGCGCCATTTTTCTCGCGTATTTTTCCCGAGGTGCCGAAAAATCATCCCGCTACCGGGCACATGGTAATGAATTTTTCCGCGAATTTATTGGGTTTGGATAATGCCGCCACGCCATTCGGCTTGAAAGCGATGGAGAGCCTGCATACGTTAAATCCTAATAAAGACGAAGCTAGTAACGCGCAGATCATGTTTCTGGTTTTGCATGCATCGGGGCTGACCTTAATCCCGCTATCGATCATGGCGCAGCGCGCGGTGCTGGGGGCACGCGATCCATCGGATATTTTCATCCCCTGCCTGATTGCCACCTATGTCGCAACGGTCGTTGGCATGGTGGCGGTGGCAATTAAGCAACGCATCAATTTATTTAACGTGGTGGTGATGAGCTGGCTGGTCGGCATCAGCGTCGCCATCTTCGGCATGGTCTGGTATTTCACGAATTTTTTGACCAAGACAGAAATTGAAATCGTCTCCAAAGTCGCCAGCAATCTCATATTGTTTTCAATCATCGTCGGCTTCATCATCGGTGCGTTGCGAAAAAAAGTGGATGT
>JANYGV010000009.1 GCA_025359285.1 Burkholderiales bacterium | reverse complement strand
GTGTGGCGCGCATCCGTCGACGCAACAATGCGATGGATAACGCCCCACGGCCCCCAGTGCGCTTCGCCCGATGGCCCGAACAGTGCCACGGTCGGCGTTTGCATGGCGGCGGCCATATGCATCGGTGCGGAATCCACGCCCACGAAGGCTTTTGCGCGCACTGTGAGTGCGGCCAATTCTTTTAGTGATAGCGCGCCAGTTAAATCCACGACTGGCGCTTTTAATTTGGTTTTAATTGCCGCAATCATTTCGCGCTCGTCCGGTGTCGGCGCGGCGGTCAAGACGACCTGTTCACCCTGACGTCCCAGCTCCAAAATCAGATCGGCAAATTTTTCAGTCGGCCACGTTTTGAATGCCCAGCGCGAAGTGGGGTGAATATGGATAAATTTTTTGTGCGCAAAACCGTGTTGCGCCATCAGCGTCGCCACTTTGTCGTCGGCGATTTTGCCCGGCACCAGCACCAGCTGTTTTTCGGCGCGCGCAGGCTGCACACCGAGCCGTCGCAACGCATCGAGATTACTTTCCACCGTATGCCGAAAGGTGGCGCGTGGCGTTGGGTAAGTGTGGGTAAAACTTGATTTCCACCAGTTGGAATCGCGGCCTTCGTTAATGCCCTGTGCGCGTTGCGCCACCGCGTATCGTGGCCGCAGCAGACGCGTCAGCCATGCGCCGCGCGGATGCTCGGTGAGATGCAGCACCAGCTCGTATTCACGTTTTCGTAACGCACGCAGGAGCGCAAATTCACGCGACGTTTGGGTGATCACGCCCATCCGTTTCCACTCGCGATCAATCGTGAACACTTCAGAAATCGACGGGTGCTCGGTCAACATTTCGCGGGTATCGTGATATACCAGCGCATCGACGTCCAGATGCGGCGCATGGTTTTTGAGCACCTGAAAAACCGGCGAGGTCAGCAGCACATCGCCGTGATGGCGCAGCTTGATTACCAGCACGCGTTTGATTGTGTTCAGGTCTATGGCATCTTTTAGCATGCGGCGAAGATAGCAGAATTAGCGTCTGGCAGGCGTAGACGCGATGATTTTTCTGTTGAAATGCGTGACTGACGATCAGGAAAAAACGAAAACGCTAGCATTGGCGGGCATTTTCGAGATATTTTGCCTTGAAACCGCCGCCCTGCCTAGGGTTTTAATGTATTAAAACGAAGCTTGATGCTGATTTTCCGTCCAGTCAAATTCCATCTGGCGCGCCGTGCGCAGCGCCAGTTCCCGCCCCGCCAGCCGCTCCACCAAATGCAAACTCATATCGATTCCGGCGGATATACCGGCCGAGGTCACGATATTGCCTTCATCCACCCATCGCGTATTTTGTTCGACGCTTATGGCGGGAAACATCGCGCGCAAAGCGCTCACATCTTCCCAATGCGTTGTTGCGCGTTTACCGGCCAGCAGACCGGCCTTGGCGAGTAAAAACGCGCCGGTACAGACCGATGCGGTGATCTTGGCTTGGGCAGCGGTGCGGCGAATCCAGTCGATCACCGGCGGCTTTGCCAATTCCGCGTCGACCACGCCGCCAGGTACGATCAAAACATCGAGCGTCGGGTGATTGGTAAAGTCCGCGTCAGGCAACACTCGCAAACCGGCCCGCGCACGCACAGATGCAGTGCGCTCTCGCTCCGCCAATATCGGCACCTGTCCTACTTCACTCACGCTATAAACGCAGAACAGCTCGCTACCGGGGACATCGCGTGCATGCATCCTCGCGGCCGTGGTGAACACTTCATACGGCCCCGCGAAATCAAGCACTTCCACATCGTTGAACACATAAATGCCGATGTGGAATGTGCTCGCAATTGGGCCACATGCGGCGCCCGGCGCTGACAAACTATTTGCCCTGCGGGCCAGCCAGCATTTCAATAAATTTGGGCGGCGGAATAAAACCTTTACCCCAACGCTCATCAAACTCGGCCGTTGGCTTGGCGGCAACAATCTCATCCAGCTTTTTGCCTTGCTTCACCAGCGCCGCCACGCGGCCAGATATCGTGGCCACCATGTCGCGATAGGCTTTCAATTCGGCTTTGTTCGACACGGGGCCATGACCGGGGATGATGCGAGTTTTGTCGTCGGCGATGGCC
>JANYGV010000348.1 GCA_025359285.1 Burkholderiales bacterium | reverse complement strand
TGATCTTGCTGTGAATATTTCGCCATCCGCAATGCCCAAACGATTTAAAATTCCGCGATCCACGCTGATCGTGATTTACACGCCGCTGCTGGAGGTGCTGCTGATCGAGCGCGCGGACCAAATTTGCTTTTGGCAATCCGTGACCGGCAGCCAGGATGAAGGCGAATCTTTAGCCGAAACAGCGGCCCGTGAGGTCGCGGAGGAGACCGGTCTGATTGCGGCTGAACACACGTTAACGGACTGGCAGCAAAAAAATGTGTACGAGATTTTCCCAATCTGGAGACATCGATACGCGCCCGGCGTGACACATAACGATGAATATGTTTTTGGTCTTCAGGTGACCCGTCGCGTGTCCATCACGCTCGCGCCGCGCGAGCATTTGCAGCACGTGTGGCTGCCTTATGAAAAAGCGGCTGCGCTGTGTTTTTCGCCGACTAATCGTGATGCGATTTTGAGCTTGCCGTCTCGTTTGTCAGCGTCGCCCAGTAAATGAGATGCAAATGAAATCTCTCACTCTCGCCACTTACAATATTCACAAAGGCTTAAGCCCGCTGAATCGAAAATTGGTGATTCATGAAGTGCGCGAGAAGCTGCATGCGCTGGACGCGGACATTGTTTTTTTGCAGGAGGTGCAGGGCACGCACGCCAAAAATGAAGCGAAGTTTGAGGACTGGCCCGAGCTTACCCAGCACGAGCATATTGCGGAGGGGCGCTATCAGGATATTGTGTATGGCGTGAATGCGAAGTATCAGCATAGCGATCATGGCAACGCGATTTTGTCCGCCTACCCGGTGATGAATTGGACCAATCAGGACGTGTCGCATCATCGTTTTGAATCGCGCGGTCATTTGCTGGCGCGCATTGAAGTGCCCGGCTGGGACGTGCCGCTGACTTGCGTGTGCGTTCATTTGGGCTTGTTTAAGCAAAGCCGGACCATGCAGATTGATCGCTTGATTGAGTTTTTGGGGCACAGCGTGCCGAGCGATGCACCGCTGGTGGTGGCGGGTGATTTTAACGATTGGCGCAGCAAGCGCGGCGGCATCTCGGCGGCATTAAAAACCGGGCTCGGCTTGCGCGAAGTATTTGAAGAAATTCACGGCAAACCCGCGCGCACCTTCCCGGCGATTTTTCCGATGCTGACGCTGGATCGCATCTATGTGCGCGGGGTGAACATTGAAGAAGTGCTGCGGCTGCACGGCGCGATTGACGGCGTGAAATGGCGCGGGCTATCGGATCATGTGGGCCTGGCTGTGCGCTTCACACGCGGCGGCCAATCAAGCGCTGCCGATGGCTCGTTGGCAACGCCGCTTGCGCGCGGCTAGCGCAGCCAGAATGGATGCAGCCAAAAGGGATGCGGCCAACGGCATCAAGAACGGTAATCACGTTACGTTACTCAAAAATGGGGGTGAGTTATTTCCGGCGCTGACCAAAAGCATTGATGCAGCAAAGTTTGAGGTCCGCATCGAGACCTATATTTTTCGTGATGATCGTAGCGGTGCGGCCATTGCCGATGCGCTCAAACGTGCGGCAAAACGCGGTGTCGCCGCGCGAGTGTTGATCGATGGCTTTGGTTCGCATGGGACCAACCCCCAATTTTTTACCGAGCTTCGTGCAGCGGGCGTTACGGTGCTAGTGTTTCGTCCTGACTACCGCTGGCTAAGTTTGCGGCGCGCACATTTGCGGCGCACGCATCGCAAAATCGCCATCATTGACGCGCGGATCGCGTTTGTCGGCGGCATCAATCTGATCGATGATTTCACCGAGAGCTTGTCGGAATTCCCGCGTTATGACTACGCGGTGCAAGTGGAAGGCCCGGTGCTTGCCAACATCTATCACGCTACCGAGCGCCTATGGAAACTGGTGTCATGGTGGAGCGTGCGCAAGCTCGGCGCGAAGGCTGAAATTCGCCGCTGGTTGCGGCGACCGCAGCAAGACGTCGAGCTCGCAAAGGCGCAGCGCGCGGCGCTGATTAATGCCGCCAGAGCGAGCCGACATGAGGCTCCGGCGGGCAATATGCGCGCGCAGTTTTTAGCCCGCGACAATTTTCGAAATCGCCGTGAAATTGAAAATGCCTATCTCGATGCGATCATCGCCGCGCAGAAAAAAATATTGATTGTGAATTCCTATTTTCTACCCGGTCGCCGTTTTCGCCGGGAGCTGCGCGCCGCGGCCGCGCGTGGTGTGGAAGTCACGTTGTTACTGCAAGGTCGCGCCGACCACGCGCTACTGCAAATGGCGACGCGCGCGCTGTATGAACAACTGCTCGGCGCGGGGATCAAGATTTACGAATACGAAAAATCGATGATGCATTGCAAAGTTGCCACCATCGACGATCAATGGGCCACCGTCGGTTCCAGCAACCTCGACCCATTCAGTTTATTTTTAAATCGCGAGGCGAATATTGTCGTCTACGACGAAGGATTCGCGCGTGATTTACGTCTATCTGTTCACGCCGAGATCAAGGAAAACGCCCGCCAATTCGACCCCGCCGA
>JANYGV010000345.1 GCA_025359285.1 Burkholderiales bacterium | reverse complement strand
TTTATCGCTGTGCGAAGTTCAGAACGCTGCGCTTGGTTGTGCGAGCGGGCTTTTACAGCTTGGCGTGCACGTTTTACAGCTTGCTTGGTATTTGCCATGATTTATCCAGATATTTACGATGTTAATGCTGTGAGTGTCTATATCAAAGCACGAGTGCACGCGAAAAAGCAGCGAAGCCTTGTATTATAGCGCCTCCTTAATAAAAAGCAAACCGTCTGTTTTAATTGGTTTTTATGGCGCCAGGGCCTCAAAAATCGTTCGAACCGGCGTGAAGCTGTGTCCAGCGAACAATGAACCTCTTTCGGGCAGCTCTTTCCATCTCGGCGATGACATTTTTGTCGCGTATTACCGGGCTCGCCCGCGAGATTATCGGTTTCAATTTATTTGGCGCCGGCGCGGCAATGGATGCGTTTCAGGTCGCATGGCGAATTCCGAATCTGCTGCGCCGGTTGTTTGCAGAAGGCGCGTTCAGCCAGGCGTTTGTGCCGGTGTTTGCCGAATATAAAAACAAGAATGGCATGGCTGAAACCAAATTACTGGCCGATCACGTGGCGAGTTTGCTGGTGATCATATTGTTTGTAGTAACCGCAATGGGCGTGATTGCCGCGCCTATTTTGGTCTACGCAACGGCCTCCGGCTTTATCGGCAATCCGGACAAATTCGCGCTTGCGGTAGAGCTCGTTCGCATCACGTTTCCGTATATCTTTTTCATCTCCCTGGTCGCACTCGCGGCAGGTATTCTTAATAGCTTTTCAAAATTCAAAACGCCCGCGTTCACGCCCGTATTGCTGAATCTTTGCGTGATTGCCGCCGCCATCTGGCTGGCCCCACACGTAAACCCGCCGATTTTGGCGCTGGCTATTGGCGCGTCGGTGGGCGGCGTGGTGCAGCTCGCATTTCAATTTCCAGCGCTAAAAAGCATTGGCATGCTGCCGCGTCTTTCGGTCAACGCCTGGCAATTTCGCCATGATGCCGGTGTCGCCCGCATTCTGAAATTAATGGGCCCGGCGATTCTTGGCGTCTCAGTCGCGCAGATTTCGCTGTTGGTGAATACGCAGATCGCCTCGTTTTTACAAACCGGTTCCGTATCCTGGCTCACCGCGGCAGATCGATTGATGGAATTTCCCTCCGCGCTGCTGGGCGTGGCGCTAGGCACCGTGCTATTGCCCTCGCTCGTCAAATCACACACCCAAGGCGACCCGGCAGAATTTTCACGCTTGCTCGATTGGGGACTGCGATTAACGCTGATGTTGACCCTGCCCGCCGCGCTAGGCCTGGCGATCCTTGCCACGCCGCTGCTCGCCACAATGCTGCATCGCGGTGCCTTCACCGCCACCGATGTGCTCCAGTCCCGCGCGGCGCTGGTAGCGTACTCGGTAGGGCTGACCGGCATTATTCTTATCAAGGTGTTGGCCCCCGCGTACTATGCGCGGCAGAATATTAAAACGCCGGTGAAAATCGCCGTTGTTACGCTGATCGTGACGCAGCTATTGAATCTCGCATTCGTGCCGATTTTTAAACACGCAGGTCTAGCACTATCCATCGGCCTGGCGGCATGTGTGAATGCCGGTTTGCTGTTCTATTTTTTGCGCAAAGCTAAGCTGTTTACGCCGCAGCCCGAATGGCTCACGTTTTTTATCAAACTTGCCGTGGCCTTGTATTTAATGGGCGGCACCATTTGGTGGCTATCGGGCAGCGATGTGAATTGGTTAGAGATGCACACGCCCGCCAAATGCGTCAAGCTCGGCGGGGTCATTAGCGCGGGGATCATCGTGTATTTCACGAGTTTGTTTGTGATGGGATTTCGGCTACGCCATTTCGCAAAGCGCGCAACATGAAATTACATCGAAAACTTGACGCGCAATCGGCGCCATTAGCACCATTTTCACCGTTAGCACTCGCGATTGGTAACTTCGATGGCGTACATCGCGGCCATCAAGCGATTTTGCACGCCACCCGGAATGCCGCGTCCCGCCTGGACCTTCAGCCTGCTGCCATGACCTTTGCGCCGCTGCCGCGTGAATATTTTGCGGGTCTTCGCGCCAATCCATCGCTAGCTCCTACGCGACTGATGAGCGTGACCGAAAAGCTCGCCGCGTTCGCGCAATGCCACATGCAGCATGTTTTTATTCCGCATTTCAATCACGCATTCGCCTGCCTTACACCGCTTGAATTTATGTCTTCGCTGCGCAATATGAACGTGAAGTGGTTGATGGTGGGTGAGGATTTTCGCTTCGGTGCGAGGCGCGCAGGCGATGTGGCGATGTTGCGTGAATATGGCTTTGCACATGGCATTGAAGTCGAAACGATGGCGGATATTGCGGACGCCAACGGCGAACGCATTTCCTCCACCGCCGTTCGTCACGCGCTCAGCAGCGGCGATCTGAGCGCCGCCACCCGCATGCTGGGTCGCCCTTACAACATTATTGGCCGCGTCATGCATGGCAAAAAACTCGGCCGTACCCTGGGCTTTCCCACCGCGAACGTTGCACTTACGGGCAGAAAACCTGCCTTGGCGGGCGTGTTTGCGGTAAAATTTAATCTTGTAACTCGCGGGCTCGAGGGAGTGGTGAGGACAAGTGCTGAGAATGCCAACAGTTTTTATGGCGTCGCGAATCTCGGTACCAATCCCGTGGTTTCGATCGAAAACCGCCACCATCTTGAAGTCTTCCTCTTCGACTATTCAGCTGATTTGTACCCGAATGGCTTGTACGGCATGCGCGCACAAGT
>JANYGV010000327.1 GCA_025359285.1 Burkholderiales bacterium | reverse complement strand
TACAAAGAGAATTTAAACGCTGATCTGACCATGCGGCCGCCGGCAGAAATTAATGCCGCCTTCGCGTCAATGATGAACGCACCGCGCGCAGCTGAGGTCGTTCATCAATGCGGCTCGGGCGTCACGGCTTGCGCGAATATTTTTGCGATGGAATACGCGGGCCTGAGCGGTTCAAAGCTTTATCCTGGTTCATGGAGCGAATGGATTACCAATCCTGCGCGACCGATTGTTAGAGGCGTTGCCATGGACGGTGCCCAAGACAAAGCTAAAGGGTACATAACTGGCGATACAAAATAACGTTTGCTTAATGGGGAGTTTGATATGAAAAAGAATGCTCTATTGGGATTAGCCGCCGCCGGAATTTTTTCTGTTTGCAGCGGGCTCGCCTTTGCTCAATTCATTACACCGGCATCAAATCTGGTTATCGAAAATATCCCGCCCATACCGGAGGCGCTCACCAAAAAAGTGGCGGCCTATACCCAGTTCAAGCCATCATCAATCATCGCGTGGCATCCTCAAGATGGCAGCATTCTGGTGCGGATGCGCCTGAACGACAGCAATCAGCTTCATTTGGTCAAAGCGCCAGGCGCCAAGCCAGAGCCGCTCACTGTTTTTCCAGACGCCGTCAGCAACGCTACTTTTCAGCCCACCAAAGGCGAATATCTGCTGTTCACACGCGCCACGGGCGGCGATGAAATTTTTCGGATTTACCGGCTCGATCTTGCGTCAAAACTGGTGACGCCGGTGTCGCCTAAATCAGAGCGTGCCAGTAGCCCGGCGTGGAACCGCAGCGGCGATCGCATCGTGTTCACGACCGTCTCCGTTGATCGAAAAGAAAAAGCACAATCGCTTCAGGAGTCCGCTGCACGCAAGGCCACCACCAAACTTTATATCGCCGACCCGCTCAAGCCTGATACGGCAAAAGTTATCGCGAGCTTTGATGGTGGTGGCTTTTCGTCGTTTCGCTTTTCACCTGACGGAAAATCGCTGGCCTATCTTGAATATGTATCGGCCAATGAGTCGCATTTGTGGATGATGGATATTGCAACGGGTAAGCAGACACGCATAACGCCCACGCCAGCATCTGCACAGACATCTGTCACGGCAAAAGCGGGCGGCACCAAACCGGTCACGATAGTGTATGGCGAACCGCGGTTTGCGAGCGACGGCAAAGGCATTTATACCGTCTCCGATCGGGACAGCGAGTATCGGCGTTTGGTGTACATCGACATTCGTAGCGGAAAAGAACGCGTGCTGACGGCGCACCTTAAGCACGACGTGGATGATTTCAGCATTTCAAACCGCGCCAACCGCATTGCTTTCACAACCAATGAAGACGGGTCTTCGGTGCTGCGTTTCCTGGAACTAAAAACCGAGAAAGAGTTGCCACGCCCTGCATTGCTGCCCGGCGAAATCTCGGGATTGCGTTGGAAGGGCGGCAGCGAAGATAGCGACGATTTATCAGGGCCGGATGTCAAGGACGTCGCCGCGGAGCTGGCGTTTAACCTCACCTCTGCGCGCTCACCGGGCGAAGTTTATTCAATGAATATTGTTGCGCCCAAAGTGACGCGCTGGACCAATGGGTCAAGCGCTAATTTGAATCCATTGGAGTTTGTAGAGCCCCGACTGGTGCAGTGGAAATCGTTCGATGGCTTGAAAATATCCGGCTTTGTTTACCAGCCAGATGCCAAAAATTTTCAGGGCAAGCGCCCGGTCATTATTAACATCCACGGCGGACCAGAAGGCCAAGCACGACCGGGGTTTATTGCTCGAAATAACTATATGGTGAATGAACTGGGTATCGCGATTATTTATCCCAATGTGCGCGGCTCATCCGGTTTCGGCAAAACATTTCTGGCCATGGATAACGGTACCAAACGCGAAGACTCGGTGAAAGATATTGGCGCATTATTTGAATGGATAAAGGATCAGCCTGACCTTGACCCAAGCAAGGTATTGGTTACCGGCGGCAGCTACGGCGGCTACATGGCGCTCGCCGTGTCCACTCATTACGCAGATCGCATTGCAGGCACGATTGACGTAGTTGGCATTTCAAATTTTGTCACATTCCTGGCCAACACAGAAAGCTATCGCCGCGATTTGCGCCGCGTGGAATATGGTGATGAGCGCGACCCTGAGATGAAGAAGTTTTTGGAAGAAATTTCTCCGCTCAACAACGCGGCAAAGATCAATAAACCGTTGTTCGTGGTGCAGGGCAAAAATGATCCGCGTGTCCCCTATACGGAGGCGTTGCAGATTGTCGAAAAAGTGAAGATGCAGAATGTGCCGGTCTGGTTTTTGATGGCAAATGATGAGGGCCACGGTTTTGCGAAAAAATCGAATCAGGATTTTTTATTCTATGCACAGATTAAATTTATTGAAAAAACACTGCTGAATTAAAAATGCTTTGGCCATTGCAGCACGTAAAAAACCCGCCATAAGGCGGGCTTTTTACGTCGAATGCGGAAGCGAATAATCTAAGCCAAGCTAGGTCTGCTTCGATTATCTACTTGCCGAATTGATCCTTCAAAAACGCCAGCATTTGCGTGTAGAGATCAACATTATTCTCTAGCTTGCCGTAGCCATGACCTTCTTTTTCCTTGATCACAAAAGCTTTCGGTGCGTTACCTGATCGCTCCAGCTCTTTTGCCATACGGCTAATCTGCGCAATGGGCACCCGAATGTCATCCTCACCGGCGTACAAGAAAACTGGGCGCTTAATTTTTGAAGCATTAAAAACAGGCGAAATGCTTCTGATCAACGCTGAATCGAGGTCTTTATCACCAAGCACCGATTTCCAGTAATCAACGCCGGCCGTATTTTCTGCAGTGTCACCATCCCGCGAAGTAAGTTGGTATTTGTAATCTGTGACCGCTAAGCCGGCGACTGCACACTTCCACATATCGTTGTTGTTGATGAGCGCCTGCAACGCAGCATACCCGCCATAGCTTGCACCTGAAATGCATACATTTTTCGCGTCAACGAACCCCTGCTCAATACCCCACTTTAGCGCATCCTCGTGGTCATTTGACATCTCCCGGCCGACAGTACCAAATCCTGCGTAATAGATTTTGGAGCCAAAGCCGGGGGTAACGCGAAAATTAGGCACGATTACCGCATAGCCGCGCGATGCAAATAGCTGCCCCTCCCGATAGCCAAATCCCGAACCCCAATTATCGGCGCGCGCAAACGGGCCACCGTGGATGTGAACAATCGTGGGTAATTTGGTGCCGGGCTTATAGTTTTTTGGCAAAAAGTAGTAGCCGGGAATTTCAAGACCATCACGTGTCTTGAACGTCATGACGCCCTGATCGACCAGCTTTCCATCCAGCCAAGGCCTGGAACTACCGATCGGCTCAAGGGTTTTGGCCTCTTCGTCGTGCAAGTACCAGCGTGTAGGCGAGGTATCTGAATAGGAGGTGACAATCAGTCGATTACCGCCTGGCGCGCGGCGGAAACGGTTGATGCGGTTCGGTAAAGCACCATCCAGATTGCGTTGAATGGTCGCGTATTTTTCGTCCAGCCA
>JANYGV010000043.1 GCA_025359285.1 Burkholderiales bacterium | reverse complement strand
GACGTGCAACCGTATTGCGGCAGATAAAAATGTGGGTCGTAACCGAAGCCACCCGTGCCGCGTGCCTCAGCGACGATTTCGCCCTGCCATGCGCCGTCGGCAATCAAGGGATGCGGATCGTCCGCATGTTGAACCAACACCAGTGCCGCGTAATAAAACGCGCGTCTATCGGCAATGCCCTGCATCACCGTCACGAGTTTTTCGTTGTTGCGCGTATCGGATCTTGCGTTTGAGTCTGATCCGCTGGCGAATCTGGCCGAGTGCACGCCGGGCGCGCCGCCTAGCGCAGGCACGCAAATTCCGGAATCATCCGCCAGCGCAGGCAGCCCCGTGGCACGCGCCGCATGCCGCGCTTTGGCAAGCGCATTTTCGATAAACGTCGCGAACGGCTCCTCTGCCTCGCTGACACCCAACGTGCTTTGCGGGATGGCGACAAAATCAAACGTCTTCAAGAGTTCTGCGAATTCGCGCAGCTTGCCCGCGCTATTGCTGGCGATTACAATTTTTTTCATATACCGAAGGATAGCTGAATAGATAAGCCCCGACGCGCGCAACTGACCAGAGGGGTTTTTTTCAGAATGCTGCAATGCGGTAAAATCATCAGATAACATTTTTAACCACAGGTTTTTGACAACCTTCCCCAGGAAAATAACATGACACTTCGCGTCGCCATCAATGGCTATGGCCGCATCGGCCGCAATATCCTCCGCGCTCATTATGAAGGCGCAGTGGCAGGCAAGCCGAAGCATGATATTCAAATTATCGCGATCAACGATCTTGGCCCTGTTGAGACCAACGCACATCTCACGCGCTATGACACGGCGCACGGCAAGTTCCCCGGTACGGTTGCGGTTGAAGGCGAATACTTGATTGTCAATGGTGACAAAATCAAAGTTTTTTCGCAGCGCGATCCTGCCTTGATTCCATGGGGCGAGTTGAACGTGGATGTGGTGCTCGAATGCACCGGATTTTTTACCACCAAGGAAAAAGCGTCTGCCCACATTAAAGGTGGCGCCAAGAAAGTCATCATTTCAGCACCCGGCGGGAAAGATGTGGACGCGACCGTTGTCTACGGCGTCAATCAAAACGTGCTGACGAGTGCAATGACGGTGATTTCAAACGCCAGCTGCACCACCAATTGTCTGGCGCCGCTGGTCAAGCCCTTGAATGACAAAATTGGCGTGGTCAATGGCTTGATGACCACGGTTCATTCTTATACCAACGATCAAGTGTTGACCGACGTGATGCACGAAGATCTGCGCCGCGCGCGCTCGGCCACGATGTCGATGATTCCCACCAAAACCGGCGCGGCGGTGGCGGTCGGTTTGGTGTTGCCAGAACTGAATGGCAAGCTGGATGGTTATGCGATTCGCGTGCCAACGATCAATGTTTCACTGGTTGATTTGAGTTTTATTGCCGCGCGCGACACCACCGTCGAAGAAGTTAATGCGGTAATGAAGGCCGCCAGTGAAATGCCCGGTATGAAAGGTATTTTGGCCTACAACGTCGCGCCTTTGGTATCGGTCGATTTCAACCACGACAGCCATTCGTCGTCGTTTGATTCCACCCTCACCAAGGTATCGGGCCGACTGGTGAAAGTGTCAAGCTGGTACGACAACGAATGGGGATTCTCTAACCGCATGTTGGATACCACCGTTGCATTGATGACGGCCAAATAGCACCCAAGCAAGCTATCGTAAGGCCGTTGGCGTGCCTATAAATAGTTGACGCTCGATTGGGCAGGCTTTGGAATAGCGAAGTGTTCGAAGGGTTCAAAAATCTTTTTTGGAGAGCAATATGATTCGTTCTTATGCTGTCAGATCGTTCGTTTTAGCCGCAGTATTGCTTGGTCTTGCGGGCTGCAAACGTCAAGAGGCAGCAACGCCGGTTTCGACGATTGACCCTAATGCTGAACTGCGCGCCACCAACGAAGATATTGCCAAGCGCCTGGCGGAACAAAAAGGCGCGATCGAGGATTCCACTGCGATTGCGCGCACCCAGGAAGATGCCCGTCGCGCGGTGGAGGCAAAAAACGCCGGTGCCGTCAAGGCGGTTGCCGACGTTCGCAGCTTGCGCATGAAATGGAATGGGGTACTGAACGAAGCAGGCACCACACCCAAGGCTGAGTTCGCGCCGGTGCTGGCTAAAATGGACGCCGTGAAATCAGAAATTCAAGCGTTCAAAGGTAGCGATTGCACTGAAAGTGCGCGCATTACCTTGCTGGCAGGCGTGTCGCAGGGCACAGATACTTATCGCGAATTTATGGCCTCCACCGGCGCCGCAACGCCTGCTATGAAAACCAAACTGGACGACGCCGCGACGCTGCTTAATCGCAGCGAAGCCGAGCTGCAAGCCTGCGTGAAATAGGGCTGATCGCCTCCGATGAAGCTTAATTTCAAACGCTTTACCGATTTAGCCGCAGATGTTGTAAAAGATGTTGAAACCGGCCAGCCCCGCTCGCTAGCGGGCAAGCGCGTGTTTATCCGCGCGGACCTAAATGTGCCACGCGACAGTGCGGGCAACATCACCGATGACACCCGCATTCGCGCATCTATCCCGGCGATTGCGCTGGCGCTCAAATGCGGCGCGGCGGTGATGGTGACCTCGCACTTGGGCCGTCCTGTTGAAGGTGAATTCAAAGCAGAAGACTCGCTGGCGCGCGTTGCCCAACGCCTCGGTGAAATTATGCAGCGTGAGGTGGTGCTCAAAGCGAATTGGATCGATGGTGTCACCATCATGCCGGGCGAGCTGGTGTTGCTTGAAAATTGCCGGATGAATGTTGGAGAGAAACAAAATAGCGACGAGCTGGCCAAAAAAATGGCGGCACTTTGCGATATTTATGTCAACGACGCCTTCGGCACGGCGCATCGGGCCGAGGCCAGTACGCACGGCATTGCCAAATTTGCCACAGTAGCGTGCGCCGGCCCGCTGCTGGCGGCGGAACTCGATGCATTGGGTGCCGCGCTGCTAAATCCAAAGCGGCCGATGGTGGCGATTGTGGCGGGCGCTAAAGTATCAACCAAACTCACGATCCTAAAATCGCTCGCCGCCAAGGTCGATCAGCTAGTGGTCGGCGGTGGTATCGCTAATACGTTTTTGTTAGCACTTGGGTTCCCGATTGGTAAATCGTTGGCCGAACCCGATTTGGTCAATGAGGCCAAATCCATTATCGACATGATGGCTGCGCGCGGCGCGGCGGTGCCGATTCCGGTGGATGTGGTCTGTGGCAAAGCTTTTTCGGCGACGGCACTCGCGACCACTAAACGCGTTAAGGACGTCACTGCCGACGATATGATTTTTGATGTGGGCCCTGAAACTGCCGCCACCTTGGCGGCCATCATGAAAAATGCAGGCACGATTGTCTGGAACGGCCCGATTGGCGTGTTCGAGTTCGATCAATTCGGCGAGGGCACCAAAACGATTGCCCATGCGATTGCCGATTCCAACGCGTTTTCAATCGCGGGCGGTGGCGATACGCTGGCGGCGATTGCGAACTACGGCGTCACCGACCAGATTTCTTACATCTCCACCGGCGGTGGCGCATTCCTTGAATTTCTCGAAGGGAAAACGTTGCCCGCAGTTGAAATACTGGTGCAACGAGCGAACTTGTAATCTTCGCTTCACTGCACCACGCCACACCACACCACACGGCTAGGTTCCGCGCTGCATTGTCGCAAACCGTCAACCTAGCAAGCCTAAAAACTCTAACCGGAATCTCATATGTCCCGCGCTACCAAAATCGTCGCAACGCTAGGCCCCGCTTCATCCTCCGCCGAGGTGCTCGAACGACTGATTCTTGCAGGGGTCGATGTGGTGCGAATGAACTTTTCGCATGGCACGCCGCAGGATCATATTGATCGCGCGAACTTGGTGCGAAGCATTGCCGCTAAGCACAATCGGCCGGTGGGTATCCTCGCTGATTTGCAGGGGCCGAAGATTCGCGTGGGTAAATTCGCCGACGGCAAAATCACCTTAAAGCTGGGCGACCATTTTATTTTGGATGCGCAATGTGAGCTGGGCAATCAAGAGCGCGTCGGCATTGATTACAAGGAATTGCCGCGTGACGTGAAGGCGGGCGATTTGCTGTTGTTAAATGACGGCCTGATCGTATTCGAAGTGAAATCCGTCCGCGGCAACGAAATTAACTGCGTCGTGACGCAGGGCGGCGTGCTTTCAAACAACAAGGGCATTAACCGCAAAGGCGGCGGGCTGACGGCGCCGCCGCTGACCTCCAAAGATATGGACGATATTAAAACTGCGACCGCGCTTAACGCGGATTTTCTGGCGGTATCGTTTCCAAAATCGGGCGCTGATATGTACATGGCCCGCGAGCTGATGCGTGCAGCGGGCGGCAAGGCATTGCTGATCGCGAAGATCGAGCGCTCAGAAGCGGTAACGAATGCGGCGCTGGAAGACATTATGAAAGCCTGCGATGGCATCATGGTGGCACGGGGTGATTTAGCGGTTGAGGTCGGTGATGCGGCGGTTCCTGCACTGCAAAAGCGCATGATTCGCATGGCGCGTGAAATGAACAAGCTCACTATCACCGCCACGCAGATGATGGAATCGATGGTGTCCTCCCCAATACCTACCCGCGCCGAAGTATCCGACGTGGCCAACGCTGTATTGGACGGTACCGATGCGGTCATGCTCTCAGCTGAGTCCGCCTCCGGCCAATATCCAGTCGAGACGGTGGAAGCGATGGTGCGGATTTGTACCGAGGCGGAAAAGAGCGCGGAAGTAAAACTGGATCGCGAATTTTTGGATCGCGTTTTTACGCGCGTCGATCAATCGATTGCGATGGCGGCGCTGTTTACGGCACATCATTTGAAAGTGAAATGTATTGCCTCGCTCACCCAATCCGGCTCGACCGCGCTTTGGATGTCGCGGCTGAATTCAGGCGTCCCGATTTACGCGCTCACGCCCGAACCTGCGACCCACACCAAATGTGCCCTGATGCGCGACGTGCGCCCGTTCGCGCTCGCCTACGAAGGCCATGACCGCGAAAAATTATTGTTTGAAGCCGAGCAAGCGCTGCTTGAAAATAAAGTCGTCGAGCTCGGCGACATTGTCGTGATCACGATGGGCGAGCCGATTGGACAATCGGGTGGGACAAATACAATGAAGATTGTGCGGATTGGGGAGCATCGGCCGGCGTAGGTTTTAAGCCCGCATAAACCACCACGCTAAACCACCACACTAAACCACCCCCCGCTGCCCCAACCGATAAAACATATCCACCGCACTCGCCAGCGGCTTGCCCCAGCCGGAGCAGGCGCGCAGTGGTTTTAGCATGAGGGCGCGGGCGGTTTCGAAGGGGAAGTGATCTTCTAGCGCGACTTGTGCCATGGTTATCAGCGTGTTCTGCTCCAGCGGTGCAAACGGCATCGGTTTTAGGAAGCCGTTATTGACGTGCGAAAGGGATAAGCCCACGTCTTCGTCAAGTGCTTTGCGTTGCCGCGATAGTGTTTCGCTGAAGACCGAGAATGCGCCCAGGCCTTCGCGCTCGCGCAAAATACGAAACCAGCGGAAGAAAAATTTGTAGTGCGAGATTTCATCCTCGTACATTGAGTGAAACAAATGTTTTGCCAGCGGGTCGGATGCCATATTGGCCAGCGTGCGGTAGAGCACCGCCGCTTCGCATTCGGTGACGCAGCGCGCCAGCATTTCGCGCGCCGGCGCAGGGCGCATGAGGCCCACATCACACAGCGGCGCGTATTGATTGACAAAGCCTGCATAGGCGCGGCCCCAGTTGTATTGCGGCCATACGCGTGCCAGATAGACGCGCATCGCTTCACCGTGCGCGCGCTCTTCGGGCTCCCACACGCTGTCTAGCCATTGCACCACTTCGGGCTCGCTCGCGAAAATTTGTCTGAGCGATGCGGTGTAATGCTCGATGGAAATTTCGAGGAATGATGAGATCGTCGCCGCATAAAAAACCAGACGATCCACCTCCGCCGCTCGCTCGTCCAGACGTTCCCAATCAGCATGTGCGATTTGCAGAACCATATTTTGCTCCGAAAGAAAATGAATTAGATTTGCTGGGTGTCAATGGGAATCAACGCCGCATCTATAGGTGTGGCTATCTCAGCAGCACAACTTTCGGCTTTGCTATTCAATCCGATTGCCGACTTCGCTCGCGTTCTGACTTCATCCATCGCGCGGTTCTTAAGCGAACCCACCGGGTCCATCGCATAGCCGACCCAAACCGGGATTTTCACCACATGGTCGTTGACCAGCTTGATCGCCAAGCCCTGCGGCGAGCGGATATAGCCAACAATTTCTTTGATCGGCTTTACCCGATCATTTAGCTGCTCGACCTGTTTGATGAGGTCGGTTGGTTGGCGACCGCAGGCGATGGCTTTGGGCGGCTCAATTTCTTTTGCGGATGACGCGGCCGCTGGTCTGCACATCGGGAAACACTCGCCGTCGTTTACATTAGCTTCCACATCGGGGCCGATATCTGCGCGAGCGCTTTGAGCGTCCTGTGCGTTCGCGATGTTGCTGATAGACAAGGTGGCGAGTACAAAAGCAAGCGAGGTGAAAATATTGGTGCGGCGATTCAAAAAGCTTTTCATGATGTTCTCCGGTGGTTGTCTTACTTGGTTTAGGGCGTGGTGATTTGACTGAGCGGATTGTGGCGGACGAATATTTGTATCGCAATACGTTTATATTGCCGTATCATTAAACAATACTAAATGATCGTCACCGTGCTACTTCTTCGTTAAATTCGAGGTCGCCATGAGTAATAAAGCCCGCACCAGCACACTGATTTCCACCCTCAAAGGCGCATTGAAAGCGCGCGATATCACTTATAACGAGCTGGGTGCGCGCATCGGGCTGTCGGAGGCCAGCGTCAAACGCTTGTTTTCGGAGGAGACGTTTACGCTCCGGCGGGTAGAGGAAATATGCAACGTGCTCGAGATCGATTTTTTTGAGCTGGCGCGTTTGGCGCGGGGGGCCAGCACCGAGATCGATCAGATGACGCTGCGCCAAGAAGAAGCACTGGCAGCAGATGCGCGCCTGCTGGGGATGTTTTATCTGGCCTTTAACGATCAAACCATTGAGGCGATTTTAGAGACCTACGATTTGAACCGCGCGGAGTGCTTAAAACTTCTGCTGCGTCTCGACAAGCTGGGTTTGATTGAATTGGGCGCGAACGATGCGATCAGGCGCAAGGTGCCAAAAAGTCTGCGGCTGCGCAGCGATGGGCCGATCCGTCGGGTGCATGGCCGCGCGGTGGTGGGCGATTTTTTGCAAGCCGATTTCGCATCAAAAGGCGGCTATTTTCTATTCGAATTTCGGGAGCTGTCGCGCGCCTCGGTGGTGCATCTTGAGCGCAAACTGACCCGCATCGCGCAAGAATTTCACGAACTCGCCGAACTCGACGGCTATTTGCCCGCAGATCAGCGCCAAACGATCGGCATCGCGCTCGGTATTCGGCCGTGGGTAATCTCGCTGGTAACGGGCTTGAATAAGCGCAAAACAGGAAGCCGCGACAAGGCTGCACCAAGCACGTAAAATAGTGGCGTCCCAAACCAAAAACCACCGGAGATCGCTATGTCCCTCGTATCCATGCGCCAACTGCTAGACCATGCCGCTGAAAACGGTTACGGTTTACCGGCTTTCAATGTGAACAATCTTGAGCAGGTCCAGGCGATCATGGAAGCCGCTTACGAGACCAACAGCCCGGTGATCATGCAGGCGAGTGCCGGTGCCCGTAAATATGCGGGCGAACATTTCTTGCGGCATTTGATTGAAGCCGCCGTTGAGACCTATCCGGATATTCCCGTCGTGATGCATCAGGATCATGGCCAGAGTCCGACGGTATGTTTGCAGGCCATGCGCTTAGGATTCTCCAGCGTCATGATGGATGGCTCGCTGATGGCCGATGGCAAGAGCGTGGCGAGCTACGAATACAATGTGGATACCACTCGCCGCGTCGTCGATATGGCGCACGCGATTGGCGTCACTGTGGAGGGCGAATTGGGTTGCTTGGGCTCGTTGGAGACGATGATGGGCGATAAAGAAGACGGTCACGGCGCGGACGGCGCGATGACCCGCGAACAGTTGTTGACGGACCCTGAACAAGCCGCCGATTTTATTAAAAAAACCGGTGCCGATGCGTTGGCGATTGCGATTGGTACCTCGCACGGCGCATATAAATTTACCCGCAAACCGACCGGGGATATTCTGGCGATTGACCGTATCAAGGCGATTCATGCGCGTATCCCCAACACGCATTTGGTGATGCATGGCTCATCGAGCGTGCCGCAGGATTTGCTCGACATTATTCGCGCTAACGGTGGCGAGATGAAAGAAACCTACGGCGTGCCAGTGGAGGAAATTCAGGAAGGCATTAAATACGGCGTGCGCAAAGTAAATATTGATACTGATATTCGCCTGGCCATGACTGCCGCGGTGCGCAAATTCCTAAACGAAAACAGATCGCACTTCGATCCCCGCGACTTTTTAAAGCCTGCGCGTGCCGCCGCAAAAAAAATCTGCGTTGAGCGCTACCAGCAATTCGGCAGCGCCGGTCAGGCGTCAAAAATCAAGCCAATTGGCATGAGCGTGATGGCTGATAAATATGCGAAGGGCGAATTGAATGCGGTCGTGAATTGAGCGACGGTCACGCACTTGACGCAACATGCCGTAACTGCGACGCGAATCTGGGCGAGCCGCCTGCAAATTTTTGTTCTGCATGTGGCCAAGACACCCTGAACCATCCGCCGACGTTTTGGGAATTCGTTCACGAATTCATCACTCATTACGTCGCGCTGGAAGGCAAGCTGTGGAAGACGCTGTGGTTGTTGTTTGTCAAACCGGCTGAGCTGACGCGCGAGTATCGGGCGGGCCGAAAGCAGCGCTATATTTCACCGCTGCGTCTTTACATCACCGCCAGTTTTCTGTTTTTTTTAGTCGTCAAGGTTGCTGGTTTGGGCTCAGCGATTACGTTTTCCGCTGAGGATGCGAAGGCAGACAAACCATTGATTTCTGTGAGGGTAAATGCGGACCCTGCTTCAAACAGCAATGCGAGCACCGGCAAAGATAAACAGGGTTCACCTGCGACAAGTAATGGTGCCGCAAAGCATGAAGAGGATGCAGCGGACGGTGACATCGACAAAATGGTAAAAGGGATTGTCGCGGAAGCGGCCGAAACAGCAAAGCAAGGTGCAGCGGCAGGTGAGAAAGCAGCGGAAGTAGCCAGCGAGAACACCGCCAAATCGCCGAATGATGATTCCATCAACGTCGCCGATGTTGATTGTGCAGCTGATGAGAAAGCTTGTCAGTGGCTAAAAGATCATCTGAAAGCAAAATATAAAGGCAAAACGCAAACGCAGGTTTTAGGCATGCTGCGCGATGGTGCGATTGCCAATATTCCGTATGCCATGTTTATGATGTTGCCCCTGTTTGCGCTGCTCACGAAACTTTTGTATATCAACCGCGGCTACTATTACGGCGAGCATGTGGTTTACGCCCTGCATATTCATGCGTTCACGTTTTTTGTGATGCTGATGGCGGCGCTGTTGCCAAGCTGGCTGGCGGTGGTCGTACTGGTTGCGGCAGCGATTTATTATCTGGTGGCCTTGCACCGATTCTTTGGTGGCAATTGGTTTCTGACGTTTATTCGCTACGGCGTGATCGGCATACTCTATCCAATCATGCTCACATTTGTGGCCTCGTTTGTTTTAATTTTTATTGCGATTGTCTAATCTTCATGTACGAATCCAACATCAAATCTCTGCCTTTGGTTGCTCGCGGCAAAGTGCGCGATATTTATGCCGTGGGCGACGATAAGCTGTTGCTGGTTACCAGTGATCGGCTATCTGCTTACGATGTGATTCTGCCCACCCCCATACCAGCCAAGGGCGAAATTCTCGTCACGCTGGCGAATTTCTGGTTTCAGAAATTAGCGCATGTGGTGCCGAATCAGCTGACAGGTATTGATCCGGTCACCGTGGTTACGGCGAGCGAACGGGATCAAGTTGAAGGCCGCGCGCTGGTCGTTTATAAATACAAAGTGTTGCCGATTGAGGCCGTCGTGCGCGGCTATCTGGAAGGGTCTGGCTGGAGCGAATACCAGCAAAACCAATCGGTATGCGGCGTGAAATTACCCGCCGGATTGCAGCGCGCCTCAAAACTGCCGCAGCCCATTTTTACGCCCGCAACCAAAGCCGAAGCCGGTGAGCATGATGAAAATATTGATTTCGCCACCTGCGAAAAAATCATCGGCGCGTCTCGTGCGGCCGAAGTGCGCGATACCGCCATTCGTCTCTATCAGGAGGCTGCGGATTACGCGCTGACCAAAGGCATCATCATCGCCGACACAAAGTTTGAATTTGGTTTGGACGCAAACGGCACGCTACATCTTATCGACGAAGTGCTCACGCCAGATTCATCACGTTTCTGGCCGCTTGCGACCTACGAAGCGGGCGCATCTCCAGAAAGTTTTGACAAACAATATATCCGCAACTGGCTCGACTCGATCAACTTCAACCGCAAGCCGCCCGCGCCTCAAGTTCCTGCGGACATCGCGCAAAAAACCAGTGACAAATATCGCGAAGCGCTGATTCGATTAACTAATTAAAACCCTAGCACTGCTGCGGCGTTTGAGACAAAATGCCTTGTTGAAGGCCGCCATTATTGGGGTTTACAAATGATGCCATGACCAAACACACCGAAACGCCTGCCACCGTCGTTCTCAAACAACATCACGTTGTCTACACCGAACACGTTTACGAATATGTGGAGCATGGCGGCACGGCGGTGTCGTCCGCTTCGCTGGGTGTGGATGAGCATCATGTGGTGAAAACGCTTATTTTTGAAGATGACGCGAAAAAGCCGCTGTGCGTACTGATGCATGGCGACCGAAAAGTGTCGACCAAAGAGTTGGCGCGGCAGATCGGCGCCAAGCGTGTAGCGCCTTGTAAACCAGAGGATGCAACGCGGCATTCCGGTTATCAGGTGGGCGGTTGCTCGCCGTTCGGGTTGCGCAAGCCGATGCCGGTCTATATTGAAAAAACGATTCTCGATTTGGAAACGGTTTTAATCAATGGCGGCAAGCGTGGTTTTTTGGTCGGGCTGCCACCGCAGGAAATTAGTCGCGTGGTGCAGCCAGTAGTGGTCGCTGTCGCGCTCGTTGATTAGCGCTCGCGCGTGGTATTTCAGGTTTTAATATCCGGCGCTGGCGAGATCGCTGCGATGGCTGCAACATCCTGGCAACGCAGTGTCGGATGGTGATAGGGGCGGCAGTGGACAGGCAAGAAGCGGAGACTAAAAATCAGCTAAGATCAATAAAGGTCAACGGTGCGCGAACAAACGGGCATGGAGCGATGCACGTTTAACTAATTTTCCCTTCGGCCGGCGAGCTGGCGCTGCCTTGATAAACCTTCTTCGCCATCCGTCCGGCCAGATAGGCTTCGCGCCCGGCTTCGACGGCTTTTTTCATCGCGCCCGCCATTAACACCGGATTTTTTGCTTTCGCAATTGCGGTATTCATTAGCACCGCATCGCAGCCCATTTCCATGGCGACCGCCGCATCAGACGCGGTGCCGATCCCGGCATCGACCAATACGGGAACCGTCGCGCGATCCAAAATTATCTCGAGATTCCACGGATTCAAGATGCCCATTCCCGAACCAATCAGCGATGCCAACGGCATTACCGCCACACAGCCAATTTCTTCCAGCATCTTGGCTTGAATCGGATCGTCGGTGCAATACACCATCACTTGAAAACCGTCGGCAACTAATTCTTTGGCCGCAATCATGGTCTCGGGCATATTCGGAAATAGCGTCGCATCATCGGCCAATACTTCGAGCTTGACCAATGCGTGTCCGTCGAGCAATTCACGCGCGAGGCGCAGCGTGCGCACGGCTTCTTTGGCGTTGTAGCAGCCGCCCGTGTTAGGCAGGATCGTGAATTTCGACGGCGGTAATATTTCAAGCAAGCTTGGCTCATTCGCATTTTGACCAATATTGACGCGCCTAATCGCCACCGTGACGATCTCGGCCCCGCTCATGACAATCGCGTCGCGGGTCTCGTTAAAGTCCCGATATTTACCGGTGCCAACCAACAAGCGCGACGTGTATTGCTTGCCGGCGATAATTAATTTTTCGGTGTTGCGTGACATTGCGTTTCCTTATGTTGCTGAAAGCAGTTTCTGAAGAAATGCTGCTACCCACCACCCACGGCGATCACAATTTCGAGCCTGTCGCCGTCGCGAATTTCAACGTTTGCGAGCTGTGACTTCGGCACGATTTCACCATTACGTTCCACCGCAAATCGCTTGCCCGCAAGTGGCAGCTCGGCTATTAGCGCAGCCACCGTCATCGCTGCATCAAGGGTTCTGGTTTCACCGTTAAATTGGATATTGAGTGGCATGGAAAACGATATAGAAGATATGATCTAAAAAGGCAACGATGTTTTACATGCGCAGGTGCGCAACAAGAAAAATAGTAGCACGCCTCAGGCTAGCCGCTCTAACATGACGCCCTCACCTCGCATATCACTGTTGTGAGTCGCTCTCGTGTATCACGCTGGCCCGTCGTTCAGGCGTGAGCCCTAATTCACGGTCCACGAAAGTATCGAATGAATCAACACACCCATTCCAAAAACTTGGCAATCGTCGCAGTCACTTGGGCGCTGGGCCTGATCGCGTCGGGGTATTCGCCCGCCGATCGTATTACTTGGGTGTTGGAGGTGTTCCCCGCTTTCATCGCGTTTGCGTTTATGTGGCCGACGCGCAAATCCTTTCCGCTCACGCCAATGTTGTATATCCTGGTTGCGATTCACGGCCTGATTTTAATGCTCGGTGGCGCCTACACCTATGCAAAAGTCCCGCTCGGATTCTGGATGCAGGATTGGTTTGGTTTCGCCCGTAACAACTACGACAAGATTGGCCATTTCGCACAGGGATTTGTGCCCGCCATGGCCGCGCGCGAGTTGCTGATCCGCAAATTCAATGTGCGTCACCGTCGGCTGGTGCCATTTTTATGTATCTCGATTTGCCTGGGTTTTTCCGCGTTTTATGAAATTATTGAATGGTGGAGTGCCTTGGCGATGGGCCAGG
>JANYGV010000282.1 GCA_025359285.1 Burkholderiales bacterium | reverse complement strand
GCGCTGCGCCGCGCTCGTTTACGGTTTGGCAAGCCGCTGCTGATCACCCGAAATCAGGGGCTGCGCCCCGTACTCAAGGCACTTAAAGAAAAGAAGCCGTTTTATTATTTGCCTGATATGGATTTTGGCGCCAAAGATGCTACGTTCGTCGATTTTTTTGGGATCAAAACAGCCACCGTCACCGCGCTTTCACGTCTCTGTGAAATTAGCGGCGCGAAGGTAATCCCGCTCATTACCATGCAAACTGAACATGGCTACGAAGCGCGATTTTACCCAGCTTGGGACGACTATCCCACCACCGACGCGGCCGCCGATGCCCGACGCATGAACGCGTTTTTGGAGGAGCGTATTTTGGAAATGCCCGATCAATATTTTTGGGTACACAAACGATTTAAAACTCGGCCGCCGGGTGAGGCAAGTTTTTATGACGAGGCCTAGCATCAGCGCGGCGTTTAGCTTGAAATAGGCTGAAGATGCCCGCCAATATTGGCGTTTATAAAATTAGTCAGCACAAAGTGTGCGAAACATTTAGGGCCAATGCGATCAAGCGCGCCGACTCAATTTGATACACCGCGTGACGGATTAACCAGAGGCGGTAGAATCTTAAACCTACATTATTCCGAAAGCCGTTCATGGCCTTCTTTCATGTTTTTATTCGCGGCGAACATTTTTTGATTGAGCAAAACGGCGCAACATCGTGGATGGGATTTTATAAAAATGCCTATGTCGAGGCCGGTAGCGCAGATGAAGCCACGAGCATCGCTATCACTCGCACCTGCGCGGATGCAGTATTTCGGGCGTCCGTTAAAAATCCGGTGGACCAACCGCCCGAACTAAATATCGAAGAAATTAACGAAATCGAACACGATGCTGCATTGGTTGACAGCAATTTTGCTTACTTCCCGGCAGAGTCGACATCCTAAAAATGAAACTGCGCTTTACCAAAATGCATGGCCAGGGCAACGATTTTGTGATGCTGAACGGCATCGCGCAAAATATTTCGTTGACGCCTGAACAAATTCGTAAAATTGCTAGCCGCAATTTCGGCGTTGGCTGCGATCAATTATTGCTGGTAGAAAAAACGGCGCTGGCGGATGTCGATTTTCGCTACCGGATTTTCAACAGCGACGGCGGCGAAGTCGAGCAATGTGGAAATGGTACCCATTGTTTTGCGCAGTTCGTGCGCGCGCAGGGCCTCACCGACAAAACTGAAATTCGCGTTGAAACCATGAAAGGCATCATCGCGCCGTCCATTGCCGCTGATGGCATGGTGACAACCAACATGGGCGCACCGCGCTTCGACCCTGGCGAGATTCCGTTTTTGGCTGATGCGGCTGACGGTGCCAATACCGTCCAATATCCGTTGGAGGTCAGCGGCAAGATCGTGGCCATTGGCGTGGTCTCAATGGGCAATCCGCACGCGGTACAAGTGGTAGATGATGTTGATGCCGCGCCGGTGAAAGAAATGGGGCCGCTGATTGAACATCATGCGCGCTTTCCGCAGCGAGTGAACGCGGGTTTTATGCAAATTGTTTCGCGCGATCACATTAGGTTGCGCGTATGGGAGCGCGGTGCGGGCGAGACGCTTGCCTGCGGCACAGGCGCATGCGCGGCAGTGGCCACGGGCATTCGATTCGGCTTGCTGGACAGCCGCGTGCGCGTGGCAGCGCGCGGCGGTGAACTCACGGTAAGATGGCAAAACGATGTCACAAACGCGCCTGTTTTCATGGCGGGAATGCCGACCTTTGTGTTTGAAAGCGAAATAGAGATTTGACTGATATTGATATCTGCGTCGATCATAGCTCACGCAACTTCAGATGAATTTAATCACTAATATGGCGAATTTAGAAAAGGAAATTGCGTGTCGAACAATGAACTAAGTGCAGAAGAGGTCGCCAGGTTTTTGACCGCAAACCCGGATTTTTTTGAGTCGCATCCGGCCATTCTATTAAACCTCAACGTCTCGCATCCGCACGGCGGGCGTACGGTATCGATTCCAGAGCGCCAGCTAATTGCGACTCGCGAAAAATCAAAAATTATCGAGGCAAAGCTGAGCGAACTCATTTCATTCGGCGAAGAAAATGACAAGCTGTCCGACAAAGTACACGCTCTCACGTTAAAGCTGATTGACTGCTCATCACTGGAGCAGTCGGTGGATGTGCTTTATCTCGATTTGCTGGACAGTTTTCAAGTCCCGCATGTGGCGCTACGCCTGTGGAAGGTTGCGCCACTGGATGATTCTGTCGGCGACACATCGGCTCCGGAGTTTCAACATGTGCCGGTCGAGCTCCAACAATTCGTTGAAGCCATGACCCAAC
>JANYGV010000244.1 GCA_025359285.1 Burkholderiales bacterium | reverse complement strand
AGCCCATGAAGAAATTGTGCCAACGCGAGGTAACACAAGCATTAGCGGGCCTTCTGGAGCATTTATGGCTGAAGATCCGTATGTAATAAGGGCCTTTAAAATCTTTGTCTCGTTTTCATCCAGCGTCGAAGATGCCTGCACAAAATGCACAAACTCGGCGCGAATGGAGCGAATTGCCGGATATTTTTCCTGCAATAAGGACAACAGTTTTTCAAGCCTGAACGCAGACATGGCGATCGGCCCGCCGAGTGTGATAACGGGCAACACGCTTGGGGAGGTGAGAGAAGTAACGCGAGACATGAGGACTCTTTGGTGTTTAGTGCGGGAGGCACAAAAAGTACGAGAAGCAATTCACTTGAGCAGAAATTATACCGGACGCCGGATGCCGCTTTCACGTCTGCTCTCATACCCAACGTGACGCCTAATGCGCCCGCGGCGTGCAGGTCAGCGTGAGCCCAATTCAATTCTCACGCTATCGGTCATAAGCACTAAACCCAGCGCAGCTTCACCCGCGTACGCCTGCCATCGTTAAGCGCAATTGAATCGCGCCATAGCGGCAACGTTGATGAATGGAAAGGCCAGACTCTGTTGATTAAGCGAGGCGCTATTTTTCCTGATGCTTGGGTTGTGGTGACGTACGGGATGCTGATAAACCACGGCATCACGAAAGCGCCATCGCGGACGCGGGCCTCGCTTTGGCGGCCATTGCGGTGTTGTAGTCGAATGCCGAGTACGCTGCTCGGTCTTGGCTTTTTCGGCTGATCTGGCCGCAAGATTTCCGGGTCTAGATCAAGCAGGTAAAACGCCACGACCGAATCTGCGCGCATCAGCAGTAGCTGGCTGATCTCGAACGCCATGCCGACGCACAGCGCCGCGACCAAACTCGCCATGATCCACATAGCCAATGGCAAAGTAAGCACAACGATCAGCGCGGCCACCGCTGCCGCGGATGCCATTGCGATGCTGATTTTCGATACGCTGACGGCGATCCAGCGCGGGTCATCTCGCCGTGTTGATGTTTTATTTATATTCATCAGAACAAACGTAAAATGGGTAGTCAATAAACTCTATTATTACTTGATGAATCCTTTATGGACTGATTGGCTGCAACGCGAAGGTGCCTTGTTTTTGGATGGTCGCGTCTCAAGCTTCGGCAACGCACATGCCGAACCGCAATCGGTCGCCGGCCGAATCGTCATGTGCGATCTTTCACATGAAGGATTGTTACTTGTTTCTGGCGAGGATGCGGCGGCATTTTTACATGGACAATTAAGCAATGACGTACTGGCGCTGGCAGAGGGTGACGCGCAAATCACCAGCTGGTGTTCTCCAAAAGGTCGGATGTTGGTGACGCCGCTGCTGTGGAAAGGCAGGCAGGGCCTCTTTCTGCAAATGCCCCGATCGCTGCAGGCCGCGATTCAAAAACGATTGCAAATGTTTGTGTTGCGCTCAAAAGTAAAGCTGGAAGATTTAAGTGCCGACTGGGTAAAAATCGGTGTGGGTAGCACGGGTACGATGGCGGGCAATGCCTTGGAAGCCAGTATCCACGCGGTGTTTGGAGCAGTGCCTGGGCGCGCTATGAGCAGTATTCATACTGCATTGGGCAGAATTATTCGGGTGTCGCCAACGCGGTTTGAAATCGTGGTGAGCCCTGACAATGCGATTGAAGTTTGGAATAAGCTGACGCCGCACGCCGTCAAAGTCGGGGCAGGGGTGTGGGATTTACTCGCCATCCGCGACGGCATCATTCAGGTGCTGCCAGCAACTCAGGATCAATTCGTTCCGCAGGCCGCTAATTTTGAGCTAATCGGCGGCGTGAATTTCAAGAAGGGTTGCTACCCTGGTCAGGAAATTGTCGCGCGAACGCAATATCGCGGTATTTTGAAGCGCCGCTTGGTGCGCGTGCACAGTGAAACGAATGATTACCCCAAGCCAGGTGAAAGCGTTTACGCGCCGGAGTTTGGTGAGCAAGCAGCAGGGCACATTGCCAACGTTGCGCCCGCGCCGGAAGGTGGCTTTGATGCGCTGGTTGTGGCGCAAATTGAAAGCATTAAAGCGGACTCACTGCGTCTTAAGAATCTTGAAGGCGCAGCATTGCGATTACAGTCGCTGCCCTATGAAGTGACTTTTCCCTGAGACGGCTTTTTAGTCGCGGCGCTAAAGAGCGCGTCGCATTTCCTGGTGCGGAATACCAGCCTCGGTAAATTCCATACCGTGCGACAGGAAGCCATGATGGAAATAAAACGCGGTCGCGTGAGTCTGCGAATGCAGCAGAACCTGGCTGTAGCCGCGGCGTTTCGCTTCCTCGCAAAGCTTTTCAAGAATTTCGGTGCCGACCCCTTTACGCCGCCAGGCGCGCAATACCGCCATGCGACCAATGCGGGGAATCGGTTCATCCAGGATCAGTCTTCCGGTGGCGATGGTGTTACCGTCCGAATCGCAGGCGACGGCATGCACACAAAGTGCGTCGTTGGCATCGAGCGTATCAAGCTCGATTTCGGGTGGCACTCCCTGTTCACGGACAAATACCGTGAAACGGATTTGAGAGAGTGCCTCGCCATGATGTTGCCAATCAACCAGAGAAACGGTGAAGGGAGTTGCAGTACACATGTATCAGAAATGTAAAATTGTCATTGGAGCGAATCTTACATTGTTCGCGAAACGAAATTTTTTTCTGCAACAATTATTGACTAAAAAATATTCGCTTACGCGATTGGGAGTGGCGTACAACTCGTTACAACTTTTGAAACTCATTAAAAATCACTCTTTCACGCCAATCATTTTGTCGCTCGCTGACGGCGGAATAGCTGAGTTTTCGCGAGCCGTAGCGAGTTATGGCGGGCTTTAAGCAAACTAAGGCGCGCAGAACGGTGCACTCACGGCCTGTAGCACTTGACCCGTGCGGTTATTTTGAACAAACGCCACCAAGTCCAAATCCTCCCGCTTCCAATCCTTGGGAAGGCTGATCGTTTTTTTGAATTCAGCGGCACTATTTGCGTTGTCGGGTGGCGGTCCTGCGAGAGCTGGAATCTGAAAAGGGCCGCTCAATTCCCGCACAACATGATCGTGTTTTAACAATGTGCCTTTGTTTTCTCCCGCGGTAACGCGGCTGACGAGGTTATTTTCAGTTAACGCAATATATAAAGATAAGGCGCCGCCTTTTTGTGAAGCATCGTCGTTCAAACTGACTGCCACGGCAACATCGATGGTATCCAGCGATGGTTGAGCGCGTAGCTTGACGCTGGCATGCGATGTTTTTGCAGCAAGATCGCGAACGTCGGCGTCCAGCTGCGGGTTGGAGCTGCCATAACTTACTGCTTTGCGTGCGTCTTTCCCGTCGAGCATAACTTGCGGGGTGTAGACGGTGCGGCTGCCCTGAAGCCCCACCAGCGTGCGCTGCCGCTCTGCAAATCCCGGTTTGCCAAAGCGATCTTTCCAGCCTATGTAATCCCAATAATCCACGTGAAATGCCAGCGGCACGACGCCGCTTTTCCTAAACGAAAGTGTTGAAAACCATTTGTCTGCTGGCGGGCAGCTGTCGCAACCTTCCGAGGTGTAAAGCTCTGCAATCGAAACTGTTTTGACGCCGCTATCTGCCTGAATGCGCTGATTGCAGGTCGCCGCAGATGCGCTGGAAAATAGACCAACCAAAATAGTGGTTGAGGCGATCAACGAAAGCGTGGCAGTAGTAAAAACACGGTTCATGGCGTTCTCCAAAATAGACTTGGGGCATATAAGTTATGCAGTGCAGGTCATGCTTTTACGGCCCAAGTCGATTTTGGATGCAGCAAGCGCGCCGACGCTTTACTGTACTAATAATGCGGTTTTTGCTTGGTTGAGTTAAATTTCTCGACACCATCCAGTACGGCTTTTTTGGCATCATCAGGGCCGAGCCAGCCATCTACCTTTACCCATTTTCCCGGCTCAAGATCTTTGTAATGCTGAAAAAAATGGGTAATTTGATCAAGCATGATCTCAGGTAAATCGCGCACCGTTTTGACGTTGCGATAAATCGCCGTCAGCTTGTCGATAGGCACCGCGAGAAGTTTTTCGTCGCCGCCAGCTTCATCGGTCATTTTCAACATGCCGATCGGACGGCAGCGCACTACCACGCCAGGGATTAACGCAAACGGTGTCACCACCAATACGTCTACAGGATCGCCATCGTCTGACAGCGTATGCGGAATGTAGCCGTAGTTGCATGGATAGTGCATGGCAGTCGACATAAAACGGTCGACGAATAGTGCGCCCGTTTCTTTGTTCAGCTCATATTTGATAGGGTCGCCGTTCATCGGGATTTCGATGACAACATTTATATTATTTGGCACGTCTGTGCCAGAATCAACTCGGTCTAAATTCATAAGGGGCTTCTCAAGCTAGGGAAATTGGATTAGCCTCTAGGCATGGCTGGTAGTTCTAAGCTCGTGCGGATTCCGAAATTGAATCCAAAAACATTGGCACCCGCTACCATCCATGATTGTCGAAGCTGAATAGGATTTACGTTTTTAAGTTGCTATAACGTTTTAACACGACAAAGCTTTAGTACGACAACGGTTATTATCGCTGTTCAACATGAAACCGCCAAGCGCGGACGATTGGATGATACGTGCATCAAAGGAAGCAAGCCGGACAAAATTTAAAAAACGCGAAAATTCGTGTGGGACGCGGCGCGATTGCGCCGCCGCCGGTACATGTCGAAAGCGTGGGCAAAGATGTCATTGAACCCGCGTTTTCACTTTTCTCCACTGAGGCAAAGCGTTTTCCATTGATCCTGACGCTTGATCAAAACGGTATCCCACATCGCTGGATTACTTGGCAACACGCCGTTTGGTATTACGCAAAGTCCCGTATTGCCTGGGAGCTGGGCTCTGAGGCCTTTACTGTCTGTGGCGGCAAATCTCGCGATACCGGCGAAGTTTCTACGGTGACGGCGGCGTCAATAATAGCGATTCGCGGCAAAGCGATGGCCATGAAAGGTTTTAACCAAGTGCCGCCACTGAATAATCGCGAGCTTTTTCATCGCGATCGGCATATGTGCGGCTATTGCGCGGGCCTGTTCTCGCACTCCAAGCTTACTCGTGACCACATCATTCCTTATGCCAAACGCGGGCAAGATACTTGGATGAACGTAGTCACTGCCTGCCGCGCCTGTAACGAACGCAAGGGGTCGCGGCTGCCGGAAGAAGCGCAAATGCAGCTGGTTTATGCCCCCTACATCCCGAACCGGGCGGAATTTTTAATCCTTGCCAATCGCCGCATTCTGGTCGATCAGATGGAGTTTTTAAAACAGCATGTGGCGGCGCACAGCCGCATCCATTTACCCGATTAGTGTTATTTTCAGCAGATCGTGACCTGGCAAAAATATTTCACGGAACAGGAAAGCAGGAAAGCCCTTGGATAAACCAGGCTCATATTCAGGTTTCTACGCGGTATTCGCGCCTAACCTGGGCAGCGCAAATCAACTAAGTGAATATCCGATTCGTCGGCGTTTGCATGATCATTATGTGACCAATCGCTTTCCCGCCTTCTCGGATCCACGCAATGATTTGCGAGATAGCGATAGGGTGATCAGATATGCACGCGAATTATTTGACGATGAGCAGCCGCGTCGTGCGATTGAGTTAATACGCCTCGCGATCGAGGAGGATCAGACGCAGCGCGCGTTGTGGCTGGCGCTGATTGAACTTTGTTTTTTGCACCGCGATGCGCCTCGCTTCACCGAACTCATTTTGGCGTTCGTCGCCGAGTTTGCGCACGATCCGGCATTGCCCATACTCAGCGCGATGCGCCGTAATTTGGTGCCAAACGATCCGGCGATGGGCAATTCCCCTGAGTTGCATGGATTACCCAACTGGAGTGTGCCTGCCGGCAGCGCTAAAAACGATGTGCTGCAAAGACAATTTCATGCGCATCTCCACCACGCCGCTATATCGCATCTAAGTCGCATCTAAACCGCATCTAAATCGCATCTAAATCGCATCTAAATCGATAGCTCTTAGAAACATGGCATTCCATCCAGCTGACAGCGTCCGTATCGCCCATGCCACTCAACAAGGACACAAGATCCGCGAACAGTTGATGGCGAAGCAGCTTAGTCTGGAAAGCATGCTGAATCGTTTTGCGCTAGTGGCCGCAGCCGATCAGATTGAGCAAGCCGTCATCGAATTTGAAGCCCGCACGCGAGAAGAGCGGGAGCGCCTGCTGTTATCCAGTGCAGCACAAACCACGGATGAAATCGGCCTCTGTGAATGGTATGCCGCTCGTTACGATTTGTTGGCAAGAATGGCGCGTTTGGTGACGGAACGCGTAATGCCCACTGCGCCCATCGGGCTCCGCCATGAATCGATCAAACATGCTGCGGGCGCGTGGGCGTACAGCATTTTGCTGCGCGGCCATGCGAGCAAGTGGCGGCAAATTGCCGGCCAACGCACAATCGCGCCACGCGGCATTCTTCACCAGGTTTTTAAAAGTGCGCTGGAATACAAAATATCCGATCACATTCTTGAAGTCAGTGTAGAAGGACAGCGAACTGAGACGACGGTGGAGGCGTTGTACGTCAGAACATTGTTGCTGGAGCGTTTTGCCAGCGGCAATCTCTCGCCACCGCGCCTCGAAATATTGGATAACTGGCTTATTACTTGGATGAGCACATTGTGGTTGTCAACTAACCCTCCCACTCATGATGCGACGCTGCTCCTGTCGATTGACATCAACAGCGAGACCCACGGGCTGACACGCTACGAGGTTGGCGATACCGCTGACTTTTACTTGGCACTGACGCCTTTGCAGTACCAGCTGGAGCGCGCCATCCAGAGTTTCCATCGTGGCGTACTGTTCCCGGGCTGGGGCATTGGCATGGCGTTTCGGGTTGACGAGCACGTGGGGGTGATCGATTTTCTTGAGCGCGAATTAATGATGCTGGAGCAAAACATCCTCGTCAAAAGTAAGCGCTTTTCGCCGCAAACCGATGTAGTGGCGGACGTTTATTTGGGATTGGACGATATTACGGCGATTGCATTGAGCGGCCAGCCCGCCAACTTAGCGCCAATTAAAATCGGCGCGCAGAGTACGCTGTACATTCCTAATGTGAGTAATACAGCGCTCACCAGCGGGGCTGGTGGCAAAACAAAGAATAACGCCAACCCTGGAAATCCCGCGCTCAATGCGAAGCGCGAGATCCTTCATCTTAGCGTGCTGGATGTGAGTGAAACCGGTGTTGGTCTGGTCGTGCCTGCCGCAGCCGCGACGGATGTGAGCGTCAATGATCTCGTGGCGGTGCGGTTTGGTGCGGGCTATCCGCTCTCTCTCGGCGTTATCGTCCGAAAGACAATTGCAAAAGCCGGGGCCGAGCGTAACTCAACGATTATTGGCGTTAACTTTTTGTCCCGGTGCCCGCTGCTTGCGCGCCTTCAACTGCAATACCCGCCTGCTAAGAATGCAGATATTGGCCCGAAAAATATCGCTATAACTGCAATTTTATTATCGGGCAACTCGGCTTACGGAAGCACCGACTCGCTGGTACTCAGCGACGCCATCCATAAATCATCGCCGTTATTGACGACGCGTTTTGGTGGCGAAACCAGCGGTGATATTTTTCAACTCCGCCTTGGGCGAGTACGTCGCCAAGGAAAAGGCTGGAGGATGGTCGCGTTTGATGTTGTTCAAAAAATGCCGGTTCGCTAGCGGCTTTTTTCAATCAGCATGGCATCGCCGTAGCTGAAAAACCGATAGCGATTCTCTACCGCGTGGCGGTATGCGTTGACCATATTGTCGTGCCCCGCAAAGGCCGCCACCAGCATCATCAGCGTTGATTTTGGCAAATGAAAATTAGTGATCAGCCGATCAACCGTTTTGAATTCATAGCCAGGCTTGATAAAGATTTGCGTCTCTGCATGCTGCGCGCATAAAGCGCCACTGCTTGAGGCGGCTTCCAACGTACGCATGCTGGTGGTGCCCACCGCAATGACACGCCCGCCCGCAGCCCTCGCGTGGTCAACGGCCTCCACTGTTTCCGGTGGCACATGGTAGCGCTCGCTGTGCATGATGTGTTTAGAGATATCGTCATCACGCACCGGTTGAAAAGTGCCCGCCCCAACATGCAAGGTGACGTATGCCAAGGTGACGCCCGCTGCTTGAATTTGACTCAATAACGACTCATCAAAATGTAGTCCCGCAGTGGGCGCCGCGACCGAGCCAATATGTTTTGCATAGACTGTTTGGTAACGCGATTCATCGGCCGCATCTGGCAAATGGGTAATGTAAGGAGGAAGCGGGACTTCGCCGTGCTGATTAAGCACGTCATAAACGCTTTGATCATCGTCAAAATGCAGCTCAAATAAATCGTCCACGCGTGCCACCATGGTTGCTCTGATGTTGCCAGCGAAAATGATCTTTGAGCCGGGCTTTGGCGATTTGCTGGCGCGGATATGCGCGAGCGCTTTATTTGTTTTGGTCGAATTGTTATCCAATATCCGTTCAACCAAAACCTCCGCCGATCCGCCTGTTTCCTTACGTCCGTGCAGCCGCGCTTTGATTACTTTGGTGTTATTGAACACGAGTACATCGCCTGAGCGCAGCAAACTGACAATATCGCTAAATTGTCGATCCTGGACGTTACCTGTTATGCCATCAAGGTGCAGCAAGCGGCTCGCGGTGCGCAGGGCAGCGGGGTGCTGTGCGATCAATTCGTCGGGGAGGTGGTAGTCAAAATCGCTCAGTTTCATCGCTCAGAACTTGCCTTAGAGAGTAGTGGCCCAATGTCGGACTCGGAAAATCCGCAAGACTACGCTATAATTGAAGTCGCTCAAAGTTCTACCAAAGCAATAAACCGTGCCGGGATGGCGGAACTGGTAGACGCACGGGACTCAAAATCCCGCGGTGGCAACATCGTGCCGGTTCGATTCCGGCTTCCGGCACCATAGTTTTGTTTTTCGCAGTTCAGCAACATCCACGAAACCCGCATTTCTCCTCTGAGACTGCGGGTTTTTTGTTTTATAACGTTCAGTAGCGTTTGTTGCAATCCGTGGGCATATGGGGGCACAATTGGGGGCATATCTTGGGGGCAGAAAAAATTATGCCCCCAAGAAGTCCGCAAAAAACGCTCAAAATCCAGTCGATTGGGGGCATAACTTGGGGGCACATTGTTGATTGTTCCTCCTAATGAGGTGCCGAAATGCCACTCACAGACAGCAAGCTACGAACGCTCAATAACCCCGGTAAACACTTTGACGGTGGCGGGCTTTACTTGGAAATCACGAAAGCTGGGGGGCGTTATTGGCGGCTGAAATATCGATTCGCTGGTAAAGAAAAACGTCTCGCTTTCGGGGTCTATCCCGAGGTGACATTGAAGGACGCGCGAATTCGCCGCGAAGAAGCCCGCAAGATTTTGGAAAATGGCGGCGATCCGGGCGCGGTGAAGCAAGCGCAAAAGACGCAAGGCAAGCAAAATGCGGTGAACACCTTCGAGCGCGTCGCACTTGACTGGATTGAACACGCTCGCGGTAAATGGTCGGTGGGTCATGAGGCGCGGACGCTCGCGAACTTTAAGGCCGATGTATTTCCCGCGCTCGGGTCACAATCCATCGCGAGTATTTCCGCACGTGATGTGAAAGCGATCATTCAACAGGTGGAATCACGCGGCGCGGGAGAACTCGCTTCGCGGACGATGATGCGCATTCGCGCCGTGTTCCGTTTCGCGATGGTGCATGAACGCATCACATCAAACCCGCTTGTTGACCTATTGCCCGGCGAAGTGCTGAAAGCTCGCACGGTCACGCCGCGCGCCGCGTTACCGGAAAAAGAATTACCCGGCTTCCTGAAAAAACTCGCGGCATTCGCGGGCGATCTATGTACTTCACATGGCTTGCGTTTGTTAATGTTGACGGCGGTACGTCCCGGCGAATTGCGGGGCGCACGATGGGACGAAATCGATATGGACACCGCAACATGGCGCATCCCCGCACACCGTATGAAGATGGGCACGGAACACGTCGTGCCGCTATCACGGCAAGCGCTTGATGTGTTGGTAGCGGTAAAGCCGCTCGCGGGTGCTAACGGCCTTGTGTTCCCCAGCCCGTACTATCCAACAAAGAGCCTGTCCGAGAACACGTTCAACAGCGCTTTAGCCCGCATGGGCTACAAAGGCATTGCCACGGCGCACGGTTTCCGCGCCTTGTTTTCCACGGTCGCGAATGAAGCCGGGTGGAATCCAGACGCGGTAGAGCGTCAACTTGCCCACATGGAACGCAACAAGATTCGTGCGGCTTATCATCGATCAACGTACACGGATGAGCGAAAGAAAATGATGCAATGGTGGGCGGATTATGTCGATGGGGTTGCGTCAGGTGGTACGGTCGTGGCGGTGAAGTTTGGAAAGCAAGCAGCGTGATAAACCCGCGCAAATGTTTGGTGGCGTGTTCGCTGCACATGCCGGTTAATTGTGAATAGCCGATTCGCTATACTTGTTTTAAGAACTCGCTTCTAAAACAACAATTAAGGTATCAAAATGATGAAGCCATTGATCTTAGTGCTCTGTGTTTTGTTGACAGGCTGCACCTCCGCAAAAATATCGAGGTCGTTAGCGTCTGGCACGGTGGGTTGTCCAGTCGATGAAATAACAATAACCAATGAAACCGTTAGCAGCGGCGTACACAATTTCACTGCAACTTGTCGAGGCGTGGATCATTTCTGCACTTATATGTACCCGAATCCGATTAGTTGCAAAAGTGAGACGAAAAGCGCAACAGGCAAGTGACGTCACCGGTTGAAGGCGCGCCTACCCGTTTTTTGCTGGGGACGGTGGGAACACCGGGGACACCGCCTCGAAAGCCGCGCTAGTGTTGGATTTTGAGCGTCCTCACTTTTGTGAAATTGCTTTGTGAGCGTGGGAACAGTGGGGACAATCAGACGTGTGCGGATGCTCGCGGACTATTATTCTGGATTTTGCGGCGCGGGGATGCTCCACTTTCGCCATGCCATTACACCAAGCGCAACTAATCTTTCTGCGCTTTGACGAATTGCCAAGCCTAGGGCGACGGCCTGAATTCCGCACCCTCGCGGTTGGCTTGGCAACCTGTTTCGAGGGGTGTGTGAGGGTACATGCTCGGACAATTTATCGCACCTGACTGGCGCGACGCATCGCAGTATCCTGATCCCAATAAAGCGACACCTTCGCGATGGGCTTGGGAGTTTTTGCGCCGTAATCAGTCTTATCAAGCTGATTGGGATTATTTCGCCGCGCTGATTCAAGAGACAGCTGAAAAGCATCCTGAGACCAAAGCTTATGTTGGCTGGTGGCTGATTCGCACGCCCGATGCGCAGACAGAGTTACGCGGTCGTTTCAAAACTGACGAATCCTACAGCGCTTACATCAACAATTCCTACAGCACGATTTTTGATGACCGAGAGAACTCATTAAATGTATTCACGCCATCTCGAAATAAAAGCGAGACCTACAAGGACTATCGGGCTCGATTATTGATTGAAGGGGTATCGAAATGCAGTCGGTGCCCGATGGCCTCTGCGCTAGGTAAAACTTGGGGGCTTAAAGATATTCACCCGCCACAAAGCGACACGGTTGAATTTTTTGGTGCGAACTTCACAAAGAAACTGGGTTCTGGCTTTTTTATGCCCGGTATAGATCAAAGAGATTTTTTGAGGCTCTTTTCTGAAGAAAAACGCTGCGAAGCCGCTACGGTTTTGCTGAACGACATGGGCGAGCAATTGGGCAAACCTGAGTTAGAAACAATTACATTTGATCTTACAATGCCGCTTGATGAACAGGTGGAAGGTGCACTCCGTTGGCTAAAAGCAGTGATGCGCTTTAGGGCTACGAACAAGGAGATTAGGCCAATAGCCCAGCAGCAATATCAAGTTGGGCTCTACGCTCAATATCTCAGGGCATACGACGCAAACCTAAAAAGTGTAAAGCCCTCTGAGGTGGCGAAAGTTTTACGTCCCAATGATAAAAATAATACTGAGAACGGATACGGTGCAAGCACCAAGATTTCATCTTGGGTTAAGCGTGCGGAGGAACTTGTTGCAAAAGACTATCGTTTCATCCCTCTAGCAGCTAATTCAGCCGTAAAACGAAAGCCCAAAAAGACAGTTAACGGCGTGAAAAATCGCGACTCAAAAAATTAGTGTCACTCATAACTTTTTGAGTCGCGTTTTGTCTTTAGAGAATTTTATTAGCGCATTTTGTATCTTGCTGGAATCTGCAATTTCGCAGTTTTCTAGGAGATACAAATGTCAAACGCAACGATCTACCGACTTCCCAAAGTCAAAACCATCACGGGTTTAAGTCGGTCCACGATTTATTCAGAGGTAGCAAAGGGCAAATTTCCGGCCCCCGTTCCTCTAACCGACGAAGGGCGCGCGGTTGGCTGGAATAGCAACGCCGTTGATGCTTGGGTGGCAGCGCGCGTGCAGACGGTGCGCTCGAAGGTAGGGAGCGCGGTATGAGCCACGAAGATCATCGCGAACGTCAAGCGCGTCTATATCCCTTCCCGCACAGCAGGTTTGATTCGATTCGGCTAAAGAGATTGTTTGAGCTAATGCGCGCAGAGATTGCGAAGAAGCCATCCGGCCTGAAAAATGGATTTTGGACTGTGGCTTTTCCATCAAATGCGGATTTGCGATTTACGTCCGGAGAGCAGTGCAAATATATCGGATGTATTGAGCCCGGCGGTATTGTCGTTATTCGCACGCTTGATGGTGTGGAAGTAACGCGTGGTGCGTTCGGATGGCTCTGGGATACACCGGCATTTTCAGACTATCGCTCGAAACTTGAATTGCTCGCTGGTGAAAACAGTGTCAGTTGACTTCATCATAGCGTCTAAATCGCGCGGCCTCATCATTGATCGCGTCATTGCAGACGGCAAAATCCATCGCGTTCCGGTGGATGGCCGCGCTAAAAGTGAGCGCACCGGTTGGTACGTTTTCAATGCGCCGGGTAACGTGCGTGCATACGGCGCTTTCGGTCGCTGGGATGATGGGCTAGACGGCGATAATTGGTGTGAAGGCATTGATTCGACAGCGCCTACAAAAGCTGAACTCGCGGCAATCAACGAAGCACGAAAGCGAGCGATTGAACAGCGCGAAAGCGACCAAGCAAATGCGTCAAAGAAAGCCGCTGAAGTTTGGGACAAACTTTCGCCTACAGGTGATGCACCCTACCTGAAACGCAAGGCCGTAAACGCGCTAGGCGTCCGTTTTGATGGTGGTTCGGTAGTCGTGCCGCTTCGTGATGTTGATACCGCCTTGTGGAGCCTTCAACGCATTGCGCCGGATGGTGCGAAACGCTTTCATCCGGGCGGTCGCATCACCGGATGCTTTCACTTGCTGGGGGAAGTGAAGGACGGTGCGGCGTTGTTGATTGTGGAAGGCTATGCGACTGGCGCAACCTTGCATGAGGCAACGGGTGCGACCGTCGCATGTGCGATGAACTGCCACAATCTTTTGCCCGTCGGTGAAGCACTTCGAAAACATTACCCAAAAACGCGGCTGATTATTTGCGCGGACGATGATGCAATAACAGCGGAAAAACGTGGATTGAATCCTGGCGTTAAAAGCGCAGAGGATGCAGCAACGCGGCTCAAATGCGAATGGATAAAGCCGGTAGGATTGCCTGAAGGTGCGACAGACTTTAACGACCTTGCGGCGGCGATGGGTATTGATGAAGTGAAAGCGCAGCTCGCTACCGTGCTTCACACGTCAGCAAACCGGAAGCAATCGCGTATTGAGGACGCGTCTAAAAAATTAACTGATTCAGTACAAAACGACAAGGCTCGCCTACCTCGTTTCGAAGTGAACGATAAAGGAGTGTATTACCACGGCACTGATAAGGATGGCAAGGCAACACCGGTCATTTGGGTATGTGCGCCGTTGCGTGTGACCGCGCGAACGCGCGATAGTGAAAACACTGACTGGGGCTATCTGCTGGAATTTGATGATCCGGAAGGCAAACCAAAAGTGTGGGCGATGCCCGCGAGTATGCTCGCGGGCGATGGCAACGAATATCGTAAACATTTGTTGTCTCTTGGTCTACGCATCGGCACGTCGCAAGTATCACGCGAGCGCTTGACTTACTACATTCAAACGCGCAACCCCGAAGACTTGGCCCGCTGCACGGATCGTGCGGGCTGGCATGGCGATATTTTTGTGATGCCTGATCGTACGTTGGGTGAATCAAACGAGCGTGTAATTTTTCAATCCAGCGGCGCGGCTCCAAACGCGTTTCGTGAAGCAGGTGCCCATGACGATTGGAAAGTGAAGGTGGGCGCGCCGTGTGTGGGTAATTCACGCTTGTTGTTTGCCGTTTGTGTGGCGCTTGCTGGGCCGACGCTATATCTCACGGGCATGGAATCAGGCGGCTTTCATTTTCGCGGCGGTAGCAGTAGCGGCAAAACAACGGCGTTGCGACTGGCGGCGTCTGTATATGGCGGCAAAGATTTTATGCAGCGATGGCGTGCAACCGATAACGCGCTTGAAGGGTTGGCCGCGCAGCATTCGGATACTGTTTTGATCCTTGATGAGATTGCACAAGTCGATCCGAGAGTAGTGGGCGAATGTGCTTATCTGCTTTCGAACGGTGCAGGCAAAGCCCGCATGGGTCGTACAGGCACGCCTCGTCAGTCACTCAAATGGCTTTTGTTTTATCTGTCTGCGGGGGAAGTCGGGCTCGCGGATCACATGGCAGAAGTAGGCAAGCGCACACGTGCCGGTCAGGACATTCGTCTCGCAGAGATACCAGCGGACGCGGGTAAAAATTTGGGCTTGTTCGAAGACCTGCACGGCGTTTCGGACGGCGCACGATTTGCGAATACGTTAAATGCAAATGCGGCTCGCGCGTACGGCGTGGTGGGACGGATGTTTATCGAGCGGCTGGCAAGCGAACGCGACACCGCAAGCACATTCATCAAAACCAAGATGAAATTATTTTTAGAGCGATTGCTCGAGCGCGGTGCTGAGGGACAAGCGCAGCGTGTGGCCGCACGATTTGCACAAGTAGGTGCGGCGGGCGAACTTGCCTCGCATTGGGGATTAACTGGGTGGCCTGAATGTGCGGCATTGCACGCAGCGGAGCGATGTTTCCACGCTTGGTTAAACGCGCGCGGTGGCACTGGCAATGCAGAAGAACGCAGCATGATTCGGCAAGTTATCGCCTTTCTCGAAACCAACGGTGATAGCCGTTTCACGCATTACGCCCGTGCTGAAAAAGCGGACGATCACATGCCGAATACAGTTAATCGAGCTGGCTTCAAACGTTTCATCAACGAGGATGAAAACGCATCGCTGGAATACTTGGTTCTGGCAGAGGCGTTTAAGAATGACGTTTGCAAGGGCTATGATTATAGAGAGGTGGCGCGGGTGTTGAAACGGTACGGATTCATCAAAACTGATTCGGGGCGGCTGCAACTTTCAGCACGTTTGCCGATGATTGGGCAAACAAAGTGCTACCTGATTTTGCCCGCGATATTCGACTATGAGCGCGAAGGTGATTCGAGTGATTCGAATGAGTCAGGCGAAGCGCTGGCAGTGGCGGCGTAGTGCCGGGGTGACAAGCGCCCTCGCGCGGATTTTAGCGGGCGTTATCCAGTAGATTTGTCCGCACTGTCCCCAGTCGTGAAAATAGGGATGGGGACAACTTGCCTCCATTGATAGATATATCTTTCAATGAGTTAGAGAGAGTGTCCACACTGTCCCCAGTGTTCCCACATCAAAAGGGACAAAGGTAGGCGCACATCATCATCGCCGTTGGTCGTGGCTGGGTGGGGGGGTATCGATGCGATCATAAAATGCAAGGTACTTCCTACACTTTTGTTCATGCGGCGCTTAAGACCGCGAATCCCGTCTAGCCAGCATGTTTTTCTAACTCAACTTTTGTTGCTCAATTCAACTTTAGGGTGTGCTTTCAATGGGTGCTTCACCAGTCTGGGGGCACATTTGTGGGCATATTTCAAAGTGTGAAAAATATTGTCTATATGTTTCATGGGGTTGAGTCGAGACTTCGAAGGCGGCTTCCGCACCATAGTCTTGGTTTATGTAGTTTGGTAACGTACGTTAAACCCGCATTTCTCGAATGAGACTGCGGGTTTTTTGTTTTATAACGTTCAGTAGCGTTTGTTGCAAGCTGGGGGCGCTGTTCGGCACATTGCTTTGGAATGCAGAAATTAGGCCCCAAAAAGTTCGATGAAGATCGAGCAGTGCTAGGAACACAAACAGCAAGACCAAATTCAGGTGTTTCTCAATGATTTTGAGGCAAGTTTCTTTTAGTGGATTTGGTTTTAGTGAAAATCTCGCGACGGCGTGTGCAGTTCTCCTAAAAGCGAATCCAGCATCACCGTCTCATCAATGAGCTTCTCCGCGATCAAATGCACCACCCGGCCTTGTCGTTCGACGCGCCCCGTCACCCGCATCAGTCGCGCAAAAATCAGCGCTTTCCGCTGCGCTTCCGCCACCGATGCCCACACCACCACGTTCACATAGCCCGTCTCGTCTTCCAGTGTCACGAAAGTGGTGCCGTTTGCGGTGCTGGGTCGTTGACGACAAGTGACAATACCGACCACGCGCACCCGACGGCCTGTGTCTAGTTTCGCCAGTTGCGCAGCAGTAATAACGTAATCCGCAGCCAGGGTTGGGCGTAGTAGCGCAAGCGGATGACGGCGCAATGTTAAACCGGTGCTGCGATAGTCTTCCAAAATGTCGCTGGCCTCGGTGGGGGCAAATAACGTCGCAATGGAATTATCTGCTGGAGCCAGAAACATCGCCGCATCTTGCGAAGTGCCGAGCGCACGCCATAACGCTTCACGGCGATTGCCAATCAGCGTGGCGAACGCGTCTGCTGAAGCGAGCGCTGAAATCTCGCCATCATCTAGCTGCGCACGGCGTTTTACATCGGCAATGTCGGTGAAGGCTTGGGTTGTGCGAGCGCTGACAATGCGTAGTGAAGCACCCTTTGATAAGCCTTTGATCATACAAAAGCCTAATCGAATCGCAGGTTCATTGGGCAGTGAATGCGGTGCAAGTTTAGACGAACCCGTTGCCTGGCGGCCTTCAACGAGTGTTTTTGCTTGCAGAAGCCCGTCCATGCTAGGGTTTGAATTATTATTGCTCTCCAGTACGCAATCCCATTCACTCACCATCACATCGATGGGCTGCACCGTTACATCATGGCGTTTTACATCCTGCACCAACTGTGAGGGCGAATAAAAGCCCAGCGGCTGGCTATTGAGTAAGCCGCAGGTGAATGCCGCCGGATGATGACATTTTAAGTAACACGAGATGTAGACCAACAGCGCAAAACTGGCCGCGTGCGATTCGGGAAAACCGTATTCCCCAAAGCCTTGCATCTGTTTATAAATCTGCTCGGCGTAGGCTTCGGTATAGCCGCGTGACAGCATGCCGTTCATCAGTTGTTCACGAAACGGCTCGATGCCGCCCTTGCGTTTCCACGCCGCCATCGCACGGCGCAAGCGATCCGCTTCACCCGGCGTGAAGCCCGCCGCAATTACCGCCAATTGCATGACCTGTTCCTGAAAAATAGACACCCCCAGCGTGCGTTTTAGTACTTGCTCTACCGCCGCGCTGGGATACACAACTTTCTCTTGTCCGTTGCGGCGCTTCAAATAAGGATGCACCATGCCACCCTGAATCGGGCCGGGGCGCACAATTGCGACCTCAATAACAAGGTCGTAAAAGCATTTGGGTTTCAAGCGCGGCAGCATCGACATTTGCGCGCGCGATTCAATTTGAAAGACGCCGATCGTGTCTGCACGCTGAATCATGCGGTAAGTTTCTGCATCTTCGGCGGGCACATCCTTGACCGTCTTTACGGCAAGCGCTGCGCCATAAAACCGATTCAGACTATCAAAGGTTTTGCGAATAGCCGTGAGCATACCCAGCGCCAGCACATCGACTTTAATCAGGCCCAACTCGTCCAGATCATCCTTGTCCCATTGAATGACTGAGCGCTCTGGCATTGCCGCATTCTCGACCGGCACCAAGCGGGTGAGCTGTTCGCGAGCAATTACAAAACCGCCGGAATGCTGCGATAAATGGCGTGGAAAGCCGATAAGTTCGTGGGTGAGTTCCAGCAGCTTTTGCATCAACGGGTTATCAGGATCAAAGCCCGCTTCCCGCAAGCGCTCTGGCGCTATCGCGCGGCCATCCCACCACACAATCGCGCGTGACAGCGCATCGACTTGATCGAGCGACAACCCTAGCGCTTTACCGACATCGCGAATCGCGCTCTTGGGTCGATAAGTGGCGACCGCCGCAGTCAACGCAGTGCGATCACGGCCATATTTGCGATACAGATACTGGATCACTTCTTCGCGCCGCTCGTGCTCAAAATCTACGTCAATATCGGGCGGCTCGTTACGTTCGCGCGAAATAAAACGCTCAAACAAAACCTGCATGCGCGAGGGATCAACTTCCGTAATGCCCAGGCAGTAACACACCGCAGAATTCGCCGCCGAGCCACGCCCCTGACAAAGAATGCCCTGGCTTCGTGCAAACGCCACCACATCGAAAACGGTTAAGAAATACGCCTCGTATTGCAAATCGCCAATCACACGCAGTTCATGTTCAATGATCGTCACCACTGCTTGCGGAAATACGGACCCGTAACGCGTGGTCATTCCTTGATAAGTGAGTTTGCGCAAATAGCTCTTGGGAGTTTCTTCAACGGGCACGACCTCGCGCGGATATTCGTAACGAATCTCGTCAAGCGAAAAACCGCATTGCTCGGCAATGGCAAGCGTTTCAATCACCAGACGTGGGGGATACCGTTTTAGAAGTTGCGTGATAGGTTTTAGATGGCCTTCGCTGTGCGCCGCAGCCAGCATGCCCAGCTCACTGACGGGCATATGCAAACGAGTGGCTGCGATGACATCATGCAGCGGTTTGCGTTCACGTTGGTGCATGACGACCGCGTCCAACGCCACCAGTGGCACTTGCGATTGATGTTCGAGCGCGAGTAAATCATCAAGCATTTGGGTATCGTCCGCACCATAATTAAGCGCTGCGCCCATCCATAGCCGCTGCGGGAAAGTATCGCGTAATTGCCGGAGCGCCAACAAAGCGGCCGGTGTGAAATGGTTGGCGATTTTCACCATCGCCAGACATGCCGGTACGCCGGCCAGCACGTCCGCTAAATGCAACTCATAGCTACCCTTGTCTGCTCGTCGTCTAGCCAAGGTGATGAGTTCGCACAAATTGCCGTAGCCTTCACGCGTCTGCGCCAGCAACACCAAGCGCTCAATCTGTGGCGCATCCTGCAACACAAACTCAGCGCCGATAATCAGTTTGATGCCATGCTCTTTTGCGGCGACATGCGCGCGCACCACCCCTGCAACGGAGCATTCATCGGTAATCGCAATTGCCGCATAGTTAAGTGCAGCAGATCGCTGCACCAATTCTTCCGGGTGCGATGCGGCCCTGAGAAAACTGAAGTTGCTGATGCAATGCAGGGCGGCGTAGCTTGGGCGCATATTAGGTCTGAATGTCGGTGCGACTAAGAAAAAAGGCCATGCAAATACCAGCGTTTGCCAAGTCGGTAATCGCGAAAAATCCAGCACACTTCTTGCCGTGGATTTTTAGCGACGAAGTAATCACGGGCCACCGGTTTGTTATCCCACCAGCCGGTTTCGATTCGCTCCGGTCCCGCCAAAATAGTAAGTGCGCCGTGGTATTGCGGACATTCATTCACCGTGGTGAGTGAACGTGGTTCGCGCAACAACCACGCGGGCCGCCGTGTGAACTGCTCTGCTTGGGGCAGATGAGATGAAAGAGGTAAAGCCTTCGCTCGTCTGCTAGAAACTTCAACGCGTTTTTGGTGTGCCCCGATCTGCCACGATGATTCTGGGCGATGATCGTCCTTGATCGCAATTGAAAATACATTGCCCTCGCCCAAGCGTGACGTGAGGCGATCTATCAAACCATCGCGCTTTTTGCTCCCCGTTTCTGCACCGGGAAAAAAGCTCTCATTCACTTCTTCAAAAGTACACAGGCGGTCTGCTTTGAGGGTGATGGCAACGACCGCTGTTTTAAGTGAAATCATATTGAAACGCTCGCGAATCAAGCGTAGCCAATGGCTCACATCGCGAGCCGGTGTGCGGGTATCAAAGATGATTTCGGTGAAGTCGTCACGACTGTGTTTGAGCGACAGCACTAGCCCGGCCACGCCTGCGCCACGCGCACGCAGAAAGCCTTCCATCTCGGTCAGCATGGCCGAAATCGGATGCAACAATCGCTCACTTTCAATCAGTTCAAAAACGAGTTCAATA
>JANYGV010000007.1 GCA_025359285.1 Burkholderiales bacterium | reverse complement strand
GGCATCAAGAAAATTCGTTATGCGATTACGTTTGGCTTGATCGCAGAATTTGCGGGTGTGGTCGCGGCGGTGTGGGTGGCTTATTTGTTTTTTCATTGATTTGTTAATTTCAAACTCTAGTACAGGAGCGCCGTTCAAGCTAACACTGCTCTTAACGCCGCTCCAATGCTAGTGTTTATAAAGCGCATTTTTTACAAAAAAAGGTTTTGAATGCCCCGAATCGTCACCGTTGCCGCCACGCAAATGGCCTGCTCATGGGATCGTGCTGCGAATATCGCGAACGCTGAAAAACTGGTTCGTCAGGCCGCTGCAAAAGGCGCGCAAATAATCCTGATTCAGGAATTATTTGAAACGCCGTATTTTTGTCAAAAGCCGAATGCCGATTTTTTACAACTCGCCACAACCGTTGAATCCAATGAAGCAATCAAACATTTTCAAAAAATCGCGAAAGAGTTATCCGTTGTATTGCCAATCAGTTTTTTTGAGCTGGCGAATCGTGCGCGATTCAACAGCGTTGCGATTATTGATGCAGATGGCGTTAATCTCGGTATCTATCGTAAAAGCCATATTCCCGATGGCCCCGGCTATCACGAGAAATATTATTTCAATCCCGGCGATACCGGCTTCAAGGTATGGAACACACGTTACGCAAAAATCGGCGTCGGTATTTGTTGGGATCAATGGTTCCCGGAATGTGCGCGGGTGATGGCGTTGCAGGGCGCGGAGCTGCTATTTTTTCCGACCGCGATTGGCACCGAGCCACATGACCCCACGATCAACTCGCGCGATCACTGGCAGCGCGTGCAGCAGGGCCACGCGGGTGCGAATTTGCTGCCGCTGATTGCGAGCAACCGCATTGGTCGCGAGGATCAGATTGAATCTCACATTAATTTTTACGGCTCATCTTTTATTGCCGATCAGTTTGGTGAAAAAGTCGCAGAGCTGAGTGAAACGGAAGAAGGCATTCTTGTTCATACATTCGATCTCAACAAAATCGACCATATTCGCAGCGCGTGGGGAAGTTTTCGCGATCGTCGCCCCAATCTCTATGGCGCATTGAAAACGTTGGACGGCGAGCTGGGATCCTGACTATGCAAGTTTTGAAAACCACCCCGCGCGCTGACGGTTTTCGCCTGCCCGCCGAATGGGAGCCGCATGCGCAAACATGGATGGTGTGGCCGATACGTCCGGATAATTGGCGGCTGAATGCGGTGCCTGCGCAGGTTGCGTTTGCGGCGGTTGCCAAAGCAATTGCGCGATTCGAAGGCGTTACCGTTTGCGCATCGGAAGCCGAGTTGTCGAATGCACGTGCGATGCTTAATCACGCGAATATTCGCGTGATAGAAATAGCAACAGATGACGCATGGGCACGCGACACGGGGCCAACATTTGTCACCAATAATCAAGGCGAAGTACGCGGCATCGATTGGGAATTCAACGCGTGGGGTGGGCTGAATGGCGGACTATATTGGCCTTGGAAAAACGACGATGCTGTGGCTAAAATAATTCTTGAAATAGAAAACGTGCCGCGTTATCGCACGGATGGTTTCGTGCTCGAAGGCGGCTCGATCCATGTTGATGGCGAAGGCACCATCATCACCACCGAAGAATGCTTGCTCAACAAAAATCGTAACCCGCACATGTCACGTGAGGCCATCGAAGAAATGCTTCGCAACTATTTGAATATCGAAAAAGTCATCTGGTTGCCGCACGGATTATTCAACGACGAGACCGATGGGCACGTTGATAATTTTTGTTGCTACGTGAAACCGGGCGAGGTTTTGCTCGCATGGACTGATGATAAAAATGACCCCAACTCTTCGCGTTGCCATGCGGCGATGCAGGTTTTAGAAACAACGCGCGATGCAAAAGGACGTAAATTTATCGTTCATAAAATGCCGATTCCCGGCCCGCTTTACGCGACTGCGGATGAGTGCGCAGGCGTCGCACCAGTCGCCGGTACGCAGCTGCGCGATCCGTCCGTGCGACTCGCGGGCTCATATGTGAATTTTTTGATTGTCAACCGCGGCATCATCGCGCCATCATTCGGTGATCCCAAAGACGCAGATGCTGAAGCCATTCTCAAAAAAGTATTCCCGCAGCACGAAGTGGTAATGGTGCCGGGCCGCGAGATTTTATTAGGCGGCGGAAATATTCATTGCATAACTCAGCAACAACCTCAACAACAGCCCGCAGCAGCAACCGTCCTCGCCAAATAAAACCATTCGTTACCCGGCTTCGCACCTGAATCTGGAAATAAAATGAATCCGTCATGCGGCGCAGTCAAGACGGTGCCATCATGACGCGTGCCGATGAGATCACCACGACGCAGCGGATTAAAACTGGCCCACGCATGACTGAATACGTCATCTTCATGCGCCCTGTCAATCACCTCATACATGTGCAAAGCCTCATATTTTTCCACGGGTGCCGGTGGCATATCGGTGGAAATTTCGAGGAAGGCCAGCGCATTCAAAATCGCGCGATAACCGATTTCGGGCGAGGCTATATCATCATGCGCGCCGCATTCCAGCGTAATCGCATAGCCGCCGACTGAGCGCATGTATTCGGTGGTGCCGACGCCATAGCGCGAATCGGTGTTGAGCGGATTGAGCTTAAGCCCCGCGCGCGCGGCCTCACTCACACGGCGCTCAACCCCGCGCGCATATGTGTCCAGCCAGCCATCGACAAAACGATTCACGCCCAAGCGTTTTGCCAACGCGCGCTCGGAATCGAAATGTTGAAACGGCTGTAGCGAATCTGTATTGTTCTGCGGCCCTAACATTGCAAACGCTGGATTTTGCGCGCGCGTTGAATGAAGGTCGAGCAATACATCATGCTGCGCAAATAACGGACACAACCAGTTCGCAACATGATCTTCAAAATCAATGGGCTGATCGGTGGGGCCAAGATTACGATTCAAATTGCGATCTCCCACCCGCTCACCGCGCGCGTAGGCTAAGGGATTGGTAACGGGGACGAAGGTGACGCGTCCACTTGCGATTTGTACTTTGCCGCTATCGATGTCGCCGATCACGCGCTGAATCGCTTTGGTGCCGCAGGTTTCGTTGCCGTGAACCGCGCCGGTAATGATGATGCGTGGGCCGGGGTTTAGACCGGTGTAGGTCAGGGATTTGAAGTTGAAAGATTGACTTGGTTGATTGTTATGCATGTTGACGAGTAGTAAGCGGTGAGTGATGTCGAGAACAAGTAAATGTAATTCGGTTATGTGGCCGCTTTGCGAATAGCGTTGAGTCGTTTGTCAAACCGAAAGGTTAAGCTAAACCGCGCCCATTTCCT
>JANYGV010000154.1 GCA_025359285.1 Burkholderiales bacterium | reverse complement strand
GCGAGTCAGCGTCGCTGGACGGAGGCGCAGCAGGCGTTTTTTGAGGCTTATCGGCTTGACGCGGACAATGCCGATTATCTATACAACCTTGCGGTGAGCCTGGATCAGCTCAACCAGTCGCGCTTGGCTCTCGACTATTATCAAAAATCGCTCACGCAAGCGCTCAACACAGGCGCGCAATTTGACCGAAGCGTGGTTCAGCGCCGCATTGCCGAACTACAAAATGCGCGCTCTGCAAGTTAATCCGCGTGCACGTCATACGATCAAAACATGAATGAAATGAATTCGCCGGTTTCACAATTGCCGCTGGGCCAGACCCTGCTCGCCCAAGGCATTATTTCATCTGATCAGTTGAAAATTGCCCTGACCGAACAGCGCAAGCTGAAAACGCCGCTCGGCAAAATTTTAGTGCAATTGAGCTTCGTCACCGAAGCCACCATCCGCGACACCTTGTCTGAAAGTCTCGGCCAGGTTGCGATTGATTTATCGAATACGATAATTGATCACGAAGCGCTGGCCATGGTGCCGAAGGATGTGGCGAGGCGTTATCAGGTGTTGCCGGTCGATTTTGATCGGCAAACACGTAAGCTGCTTCTTGCCGTAGCTGATCCATCTAACGTGGTCGCGCTGGATCAAATTCGTGCCTTGGTCAAAGACGACATTCGCATCGAGCAAGTGCTGGCCCGCGAGTCTGATATTTCGATCGGGATTGAGCAACATTATGGTTTTGAGTTGTCCATTGACGGCATTCTGAATGAAATCGAAACCGGCGAAATTGATTATCAGAGCCTGACGACTGATTTTGAAGAATATAGTCAACCGGTGGTGCGGCTGGTTGACGCGCTGTTAAACGATGCGGTCAAGCGCAATGCATCCGATATTCACTTCGAGCCCGAGCAAGGATTTTTGCGGATTCGTTATCGCATTGACGGCGTACTTCGACAAATTCGCTCGCTGCATAAAAATTACTGGAGCGCGATGGTGGTGCGCCTGAAGGTGATGAGCGGCATGAATATCGCCGAGACGCGTGCGCCGCAAGATGGACGAATTTCCTTATCGCTATCCGGCCGTGCGGTGGATTTTCGCGTGTCCGCACAGCCCACCACGCACGGCGAAAATATTGTGCTGCGCATTCTGGATCGACAAAAAGGCATTGTGCCGCTGGACGATTTAGGCCTGCAGCCAGAAGAATTGAAATTGTTACAACTGATGATGGCGCGGCCTGAAGGCATCATTCTCGTGACCGGGCCCACCGGGTCGGGCAAAACCACGACGCTCTATTCGATTTTGAATCACGTCAATACCGAGGGCGTGAACATCATGACGCTCGAAGACCCGGTGGAATATCCGATGGGGATGATTCGTCAAACCTCGGTGAATGAAGTGGCGAAACTTGATTTCGCGACGGGTATTCGCTCAATGATGCGGCAAGACCCGGATGTGATTCTGGTTGGCGAAATTCGCGACCGTGAGACGGCCGAAATGGCGTTTCGCGCGGCCATGACAGGCCACCAAGTCTATTCCACGCTGCATACCAATTCGGCCATCGGCTCGATCCCGCGCTTGCAGGATTTAGGCGTGTTGCCGGATATTCTGGCGGGCAATATTATCGGCGTCATCGCGCAGCGTCTGCTGCGCAAACTTTGTATGACTTGTCGCGAGCCGTATAGTCCAGATGATGAAATGACACGCCGCATTTTGGGCGTGGGCGATACCTGGCAAGGTCAGATTTATCGCTCGGTGGGCTGCCCTGAGTGTGACAACACAGGCTATCGAGGCCGCATGGCGATCATGGAAATTTTCAAGATGAACCAGGACATTGATGAATTGATCGCGTTGCGTTCGACCGGTCGCGAGATTCGCGAGGCCGCGCGCAAAACCGGTTACCGCACACTGGCCGAAGATGCCGTGGCACGTATTCTCGACGGACTCACCGATATTGATGAAGTTTCGCGGGTGGTCGATTTGACTGATCGTGTGGCCTAGCGCTCGTTGAATATTCATTCGTTAGCTATTCATTCTTAACTCTTTTTAAACGCATTTTTAATTATGGCCACGTTCGCCTACCGCGCTATCGATGAAGAAGGTCACATTCAAAACGGCAATATTGATGCCGTAAATGGCGTTGACCTTGAGCTGCGTTTAAAGCGCATGGGCCTTGACCTTATTAAATTTGATTCTTCCAAAAAATCCACGTTGTTCAGTGCCAAGCGGATTACCCGCAAAGAGCTGATTACCTTCTGTTTTCACCTCGATCAATTGATGCGTGCTGGCGTGCCGATTATCGATGCACTGACGGATTTGCGTGATACCGTCGATAGTCCCGCGTTTCGGCAAATTGTGGCAAGCCTATTGGAAGATATTGAAGGCGGCCTGCGCTTGTCTGATGCGATGGCAAATCACACCGAGGCATTCGATACTGTTTTTGTGGCGCTGATCAGGACAGGCGAGACGGCAGGCCAGCTGCCCGAAGTGTTGACCAAACTTACTGAGAACCTAAAATGGCAGGATGAGTTGGCCGCGCAGGTAAAAAAGGCAATGATTTATCCCATCGCATCTGGGGTGGTGATTTTTGCGGTCGTGTTAATCCTGATGATTTTTCTGGTTCCCCAATTGGGCACCACACTTAAACAACTCACGCCAAATCCGCCTCCACAAACCTTGGCGCTGATTGCGGTATCGGCGTGGATGCAAAAATATTGGTACATCGTGGTGAGCTTGCCGATTGTTATTGCCGGCATCATATTTTTTCTAGTCAAAACCAACGATAACGTGAAATACCAGATTGATGCCACCATCCTGAAACTGCCGGTCATTGGTCCGTTGGTCACCAAGCTAATACTGGCGCGGTTCTCGACGTTTTTTGCACTCATGTATCAGTCAGGTATTAGTGTGCTCGAGTGTATTCACATTTCCGAAAAAATTGTCGGCAATCGTGTGATCGAGCATGGCCTGCAGCGCGTGGGCCGCGACATTAATGAGGGGTCAGGAATTTCACAGGCATTCCAGAACGTGCGCTTATTTCCGCCGCTGGTGCTGCGCATGTTGCGGGTGGGCGAATCCACCGGTGGGCTTGATACCGCGCTATTGAACGTGAGCTATTTTTACAATCGCGATGTGAAAGAAAACATGGGGCGCTTGCAGGAGCTAATCCAGCCGACGCTGACCGTCGTGTTGGGTTTTGTGCTGATTGGTATTTTGGTGACGGTGTTTTTGCCGATGTACGACGTGATTTCAAAAGTAGGCAGCGTGGGACGATGATGGACGTATTCGATTTCATGGGTTCCTGAAATGGCCAAACATTTCCTCTACCTCACCAACGACCGACTGATTTCGCTAGTGTGGAATCGTGGGGCGATTACGTCGCGCGAATCTTTTCTGGCCGCCGATGCCAGCAGCCGAAGCGCGCAGTCGCATATGGAAAAATATCTCGGCTTGCCGACTTATTTGATTACCGATTTGGTTGAAGAGGATTTCCGTCTCGATACCATTCCGCATTTGCGCGGGAGTGATGCCAACGCCATCATCAGCCGTAAATTAGGCCAGATCTATCGCAGCAGCAACCTTCGCCACGCGGTTATTCAAGGCCGCGAAGAAGAGGGTCGGCGCGACGATAAAGTGCTTTACCACGCTGTCACCAATACCGATTTGATCAAGCCGTGGCTGGATTTGTTGGAAAAAGCCGAGGTGCCGCTGGTAGGTGTTTACTCCTCGCCAGTCCTATCGACGCGCCTGTTGAAGGCGCTCGATTTGCAGTTTCCGCACACCCTGTTGGTTACCGTGATTCCCGATTTCGGTCTGCGCCAAACTTATTTCAGAGATCAGCAGGTCAAGTTCAGCCGGATCACGCCAATGGTCTACGACGAGGGCCAATCGGTGGGTGGTCTGATTGCTGCCGAGATTGGGCGGACCTGGCAATATCTCGACAGCCTGCGCTATTTCGCGGGCGGCGAAGCGCTGGAAATTTGCATTCTTGCGCATGCGCGCGATCAGCCGATGATCACCGATGCAATTCGAAAATATCCGGCGCTCAAATACCGGTTTTTGGATGTGGAACAAGTCTCCACCAAAATTGGCCTCAAAAAACCGCCATCGTCTTCGCACGCCGAGCAGATATTGGTGCACACCTATGCGCAGACGGGCTTGCCTAATCACTTCGCCGAGCCGCAAATGCGGCGATTTGCGATTTTTCGTAAGGCGAGAATCGGCTTGTTTGCGTTTACCGCCGCAGTACTGACGGTGGGCGTGGCGGGTACTGCGTTTAATTTTTTTGAGGCCAGCCAGATTTCAAACCGGATTGATGCGCGTGAGAGCGTCGTCCGTAATTCGCAGTCTGAATATCAAACTATATTCAACACCATGCGCCAGCAAAAACTCGCCTCCGACGTGGCCCGTGATACCAGCGCGTTTTACAAAAGCCAAATTCGCCCGCAGCCCGCAGCACCCGGCGCGCTGCTGAGTGACGTGAGCACGGTGATGGCGGAATTCCCGCGCGTGAAGCTGCTAGGGCTCACGTGGAGCGTGGGTGCTGATGAGCGCGCGATACCTTACTACACCACCATGCCTGCAAATGGCGCGCTGGAAGTCACTTCAGATCTGAAATCGGCCTCGCCCGTTGTGGCAGGCGGGCCGGTCAATTCGCCGGGTGCAAATCCCAATGCTAACAACGCGCAGACCGCCAATGACGCGAATGCCGCATGGCCTGGTGCGAAAGTAGAGTTTGCCATCATCGATGCCGCCATTACGCCGTTCGATGGTGATTTTCGAGCGACGCTCGCCGAGGTTGAACGCTTTAAAACACGCATGAACGCCGTGCCGGGGCTCAAGACCACGATTGAATCCATGCCGCTCGATATCCGCTCCACCGCGTCAATCATCGCAACCGGAAAGCGCACGGGCGTTGGCTTGGCGGAGGCGCGTTTCGTGTTGAAAGTCGTCCGCCTGGGGCAAACCTCATGAGCATTCTTTTTACACGGGACGGATTTCGCGCATTACGTCTGGTGGTGATTGTGATGTTGCTGGGGGTTGGGGTCTCGACCGCACTGGTGGTGGGCAGCTATCTTTATTGGCAATTTGAAAAATCGAACGATCAACAATCGGTGCGCGCCCAAGCCGATGCGCTGAACCGCGTGGCCAATGTGCGGCGCGAGCAAAGCGATCTTCGCGACTCGGCGCAAAATTATCAGACGCTCACCGCTCGCGGTGTCTTTATACCCGAGCAGCGGCTGGATTTGATCGAGGCCATGAACGTGCTCAAAAATCGCCACAAGCTGCTGGATTTGCGCTACGACATCTCGCCGCAGCGACCCCTGAAAATGGCGAGTGGGGGCGGGAGTGGGGGCGGCTATGCCGCGGTTGACGT
>JANYGV010000122.1 GCA_025359285.1 Burkholderiales bacterium | reverse complement strand
ATATCGGCGAGTTTTATTTTGCCATTGCTCAAGATGGGGCGAATGGTTTTGATGTCTGGTGTGGCGGATTTTTTTGGCATGGTCGCGATTCAAAAAAAGGACGTAAACATGACTTCAAGCGAAGCCTATAATTTTGGAATTGACTGCAACACCTCACAGCATATCTGACTCTTATACAAGGATTTCAATGTCTACCACTTCACACCTTCCTGTAACCATGCGTTACGTCAGCGTTACCGGTGCCGGTGCAGCGGATGTGATGCAACTTTCGCAAGGCCCGATTCCGCAAATTTCTGCCGATGATGTATTGATCAAGGTCGCGTATGCGGGCGTGAACCGGCCGGATTTATTGCAACGCGCGGGCAGCTATGCGCCGCCGCCTACCGCGTCGCCCATCATGGGTTTGGAAGTTTCTGGCGAAGTCGTCGCGATTGGCACGAACGTAACGCAATGGCATGTCGGCGATAAAGTTTGCGCGCTCACACCGGGCGGCGGTTACGCGCAATATTGTGCTGCACCGGCTGCACATTGTTTGCCGATCCCAAAAGGTTTTTCGATGCTGCAAGCCGCTGGTGTGCCCGAGAATTTTTATACCGTGTGGGTGAATGTTTTCGAAACCTGTCGTCTTAAATCGGGCGAAAAATTTCTCGTGCATGGCGGCTCAAGCGGCATCGGTCTGACCGCAATCCAATTGGCGAAAGCGTTCGGCGCAGAAGTTTTCACTACCGTCGGCAACGCAGAAAAATCTGCCTTCTGCAAATCCATCGGTGCGGATCATGTATTCAATTACAAAACCGATGACTGGATGGCGGGAATCGCAAACATCACGCATAAGAAAGGCGTGGATGTGATTCTGGATATGGTTGGCGGCAGCTATATTGAAAAAAATCTGCGCTCATTGGCACTCGAAGGCCGCTATTGTTTCATTGCGTTTCTGGAAGGCGGCACGGCGAATGTGGATTTTCGGCCCGTGATGATGAAGCGGCAGACAATCACCGGCTCTACATTGCGTGCGCGCTCAGACTCGCAAAAGGCCGCGATTGCGCTGGCGTTAAAGGAAAAGGTTTGGCCCCTGTTGGGAAGCAAAAAAGTTTCGCCGGTGATTCATCACACATTCGAGCTTGAGCAAATTGTTGACGCACACAAGCTGATGGAATCGAGTACACATATCGGCAAAATTATGCTGAAAGTTGGCGGCTAAATGTTTTTCTTGCGAGCTGCGGCATTGGTGTTTTTTATTGCGCTAACCGTGCCCGCTCACGCCATGACCTTTCACGCTTCGCCACCGATTCTTTATTTGGGCGGCACGGTGGTGGCTACGGATTGGGACGCATGGCTTGAGGCGATGACGCGTTTCGGTGGCGGTCCTGACGGCGCAATCACTACAATAGTTTTCCATCAATCCGGCGGGGGCGATTCACGCGCGGGACGGTTAATCGGCAACAATATTCGTAAGCGAAAACTCAACACCGTGGTTTATGGCCGCTGCGCGTCGGCATGCGCGAATATGTTTCTTGGCGGCATTACCCGCCAATTCGCGGCAACGCCCGCGCATGCCGCAAAAGTTGAAGCCACTTTTTTAGGCTTTCACGGCAGCTACAATAAAGCTACCAAAACGTTGAACACAAAACGCTCAGGTGATTATTTTCTGGCGATGTCTGATGGAAAAATGAGCGAGGAATTTGTTGAAAAATTCATTCGTCTGGAGAATGAAAAAGGGCTGCTGCGTTTTATGCATCCTGATCATGATCCTTATCCGCATCCACATCAGGCCGTCCTGCAAAAGACCCCATTGGCGCTGTTATGTAAAGGTAATGAATTGCCTGCAAAACGGGTTGAGCAATGCGAGCATCTCGACGGTGTGGATGCATTGACGCATGGCGTGGTGACGACTTGGGATGAGGCCGCAATTGTTCCGCCGCCACCGCCCAGCAACGACAAAGTAACGGTAAAGTCATGGAATCATGAGTAACAATAGACGGCGCAAGGCCTAAGCGGGACGCGGCTCGCAAAGCATGCTGCCCTGCGAAGCGCGCAGATGTGGGGCCTTGGAGCAAGGCTTTTTTGTATCCTGCGAACCAAAAGCGTCGCTTCGACGTCCAACGCGCTGACGTAAATTTTTCACTTCATTTAAAAGGCAAACACCATGCACGCGCACATCAAAAATTCGTCAAAAATAGTAGGGGTAATTTTTATAGCTGCCTTCGCAATTTTCTTGGGCGGATGTGGCGCGATTAACGCGCAAAACCCCAACCAAGGCTACAAACCTGTCAACGCCACCCCTGATGAAGCAGGCACCCCGCTGATGCTAAAAGGCTACGATGTGGTGAGCTATTTCGTCGCCAATAGAGATAGCATCGGCTTGCCTCAATTCAAAACCGATTACAAAGGCATCGTGTTTTATTTCTCCAGCGCTGAAAACAAAGCGCTTTTCGACAAGGAGCCTGCCAAGTATTTACCGGAGTTTGGCGGCTATTGCGCGAATGGAATTGCCTATGGCATCCCATGGGGCGGCGATGGCAACACCTGGAAAATGATTGACGGCAAAGTTTATATTTTCGGCGGCCAAGGATCGAAAGATGCGTTCCTGATCGACGAAAAAAATAATTTGGAACTGGCCAAAAAATATTGGAAAGAAGAAGTCGAGGGCAACAACAGTTTCTGGCAACGCACCAAACGCACGACGTTCGCGCGGGTGCCACATTACAAGAGCGGCGCGGAATTGGCGAAGGCGGTGGAGGACGCGAAGGCGAAGGGGTTGTTGCCGAAAGGTTGAGGGGTATCAGCTAGTAGCGAAATAAGAGGGGAAATCATTGCCAACGACAGCGCCAAGTTTGCGCGGCTACGCAAAATTAAAACAACGCAGCGTGGTCGCAGTGGCTTGCTTCAGGAAAGAATTCGACTCGCTTCAATTCAACTGAACAATCTGATTTAGCCTCTCTCGCGCTTGCCTGAATAGCGCAGCCAATGGCGCCTTGAGCGGATGCGCTCTAGCGTAATCGCGGCGGGCAGGCGAACGCCTACACAAAATTTAGACGTAATGTTGGGAATCGTCAATTGCTGAGTAATTCCCAGCCGCTGAGGATGCCCAAATTACATCATCGTCAAAGTAGCCGGACATTCAAGCCTGACAAAAGCGCAGACCCTATGACTAGGGCGCGTGTTGAGCACTTTATGCTCGGAAGAGCGCGTGCATACACGCTCTCCATCTTTCAAAGTACGTTCACGATTAAGCGCGCCGCAGCGATTACTTCAACAGCATCACCAACGAGCCCGCGACAATCAGCCCCGCACCAATCAGGGTCTGCGCGCTCGGTGTTTCGCCCAGAACGAAAAACGCCAAAACCACCACCAACGCCACACTGAGCTTATCGACGGGTGCGACCAATGACACCGGGCCCAGCTGCAAGGCACGGTAATAACAAAGCCACGACAAGCCCGTGGCGATGCCGGAGAGCACGAGGAACACGACGGTGCGACTGCTGATGGACGTTGGCGCGCGCCATTCGTCCCGCAGCGAGACAATTAGCGCGGTGACAATCAGGATCACGATGGTGCGGATGAAAGTGGCGAGATTGGAATTGATCTCGGCGACGCCGAGTTTGCCAAAGATCGCGGTAAACGCTGCAAACAGGGCGGACGCGAGCGCGAAGAATTGCCAGCTTGCGGTGAATTTCATAGTGAACGCGCTCCTGATAGGTGTCGAGAATGAGTTGCAAAGCCAATGACATGCAACTCAATCATAGCGCCCGCTCACATGAAAAATTAAAACGGAATGTCGTCCTCAAAATCGTCAAATTTTGCTGCTCCGCCTTTGGCCGCTGCGGCGGGTTTAGCACCGCTGGCTGAGCTGCCGGCGCTACGCGGATAGTCTCCACCGCCGCTTGAACCGCGATTGCCTCCGCCACTACCGCCTTCACTATCGCCGCCCATGCCTTGACGCGAGCCGAGCATTTGCATTTTGTCGGCGATGATCTCAGTCGTGAATTTTTCTACACCGTCTTTATCGGTCCATTTGCGCGTTTGTAAGCGGCCTTCGATGTAGACTTGCGAGCCCTTTTTTAGATATTCGCCCGCGATTTCAGCCAAGCGTTGAAAGGTGGAAATGCGGTGCCACTCGGTTTTTTCTTGCTTCTCGCCAGATTTGTCTTTCCACTGCTCGGTGGTGGCAATAGAAAAATTGGTAATCGCCGCGCCATCGGGCATGTAGCGGGTTTCGGGGTCGCGGCCTAGGTTACCGACGAGAATAACTTTGTTGACTGATGCCATGATTGCTCCTGCAATTTTGCAATTTCGAATTTGAAATTTACGGTAAGGTTTTGCGTCACTTATTTTGACTTTAGTTCATAACTGCCATCGTCAAAACAGGTTCAGATTAAAACGGGAACAGAGTATTATCACAGGTTGCCTAAGCTTGTTGCAACCGACAAGAATCGGTACTTCCGACCAGGCACTGTAGCACTGGGGGTCTCGCATCCATCCTGATGCTGAACCCACGTATTTTCAAATAGATAGCGCATGGACTTCATTAAAATTCGCGGTGCTCGCACCCACAACCTCAAGAACATCAGCCTCGATTTGCCTCGCCACTCGCTGGTGGTGATTACGGGATTATCTGGTTCAGGCAAATCTTCGCTCGCATTTGACACGCTTTATGCCGAGGGCCAGCGCCGCTACGTCGAGTCGTTATCGACCTACGCACGGCAGTTTTTACAGCTGATGGAAAAGCCGGATGTCGATCTGATTGAGGGCTTGTCACCGGCGATTTCAATTGAGCAAAAAGCGACCTCGCATAATCCGCGCTCCACCGTCGGCACAGTAACCGAGATTCATGATTATTTGCGTTTGCTGTTCGCGCGCGCAGGCACACCCTATTGCCCTGAACATCTGCTGCCACTCGAAGCGCAGACGGTATCGCAGATGGTGGACACGGTGTTGGCCTATCCGGCTGAGACCAAGCTGATGTTGCTCGCACCGGTGGTGATTAACCGCAAGGGCGAACATGTAGAGATGATTGAGGAATTCCGTTCGCAAGGTTTTGTGCGTCTGCGTGTGAACGGGAAAGTGATTGAGATTGACGCGTTTCCCAAGCTGGACAAGAAAAAAAATCACAGCATTGAGGTAGTGGTCGACCGCCTGAAAACCGCGGTGGAGATGAAACAGCGGATTGCGGAATCGTTTGAAACTTGCTTGCGGCTGGGCGAAGGCAAAGCAATCGCCATCAACATGGATACTGAGAAGGAGCATTTATTCTCATCAAAATTTTCTTGTCCGCTATGCGATTACTCGTTGTCGGAAATGGAGCCGCGCCTGTTCTCGTTCAACAACCCGATGGGTGCTTGCCCAAGTTGTGACGGATTGGGCAACGTCACGTTTTTTGATCCTAAACGAATCGTGTCGTATCCGGGCTTGTCGCTGGCCGGCGGCGCGATCAAGGGCTGGGATCGGCGTAACCAATTTTATTTTCAGATATTGCTGGGCCTGGCGGCGCACTACAAGTTTGATATCGATATGCCGTTCGATAAATTATCGGCAGATGCGCAAAATATTATCTTGTACGGCAGCGGCAAACAAAAAATTCCGTTTAAATATCCGGGCGAACGCGGCCGTGCGATTGTGAAAGAAGAAACGTTTGAAGGCATTGTGCCGAGCTTTGAGCGACGTTATCGCGAGACGGATTCAATGGCGGTGCGTGAAGAGTTGGCGAAATATATTTCAAATAAAACCTGTCCCGATTGCGAGGGGACACGTTTGCGTCGTGAAGCACGCAACGTGAAAGTGGGCGATAAAACGCTGCATGAAATTTCGGCAATGCCATTGCGCGTCGCACACAATTGGTTTGAAACGGTAAAACTATCCACGCAAAAAATGGCGATTGCGGATCGGATTTTGAAAGAGATTTCTGCACGCTTGCAGTTCTTGAATAACGTCGGCCTCGATTATTTATCGCTGGTGCGCTCAGCCGACACCCTCTCGGGCGGTGAGGCGCAGCGGATTCGCCTAGCGTCGCAAATTGGTTCGGGCTTGACCGGCGTGATGTATGTGCTGGATGAGCCCTCAATCGGCCTGCATCAACGTGACAATGATCGATTACTGGAGACCTTGAAACGCCTTCGCGATCTCGGCAATTCCGTGATTGTAGTTGAGCATGATGAAGACGCGATTAACGCCGCCGACTATGTAGTGGACATGGGGCCGGGCGCGGGCGTGCATGGCGGGCAGGTGGTGGCAGAAGGCACACCCGAGGAAATCCGGCGCTCCTCGCAATCGCTGACGGGGCAATATTTATCTGGCAAAAAGCAAATCGCGGTGCCAAAAAAACGGTTCAGATTTGACGGCAAAAAGCGGCTTGTGATCAAAGGCGCAACCGGCAACAACCTGAAAAATGTCGAGCTGGATTTGCCGGTCGGTGCACTGATTTGCATAACGGGCGTCTCTGGTTCGGGCAAATCAACGCTGATTAACGACACGCTATATAAAGTCGTTTCGCACCACATTTACGCATCGAGTGATGAGCCTGCGCCGTTCGAAACCATTGAAGGTCTGGATCATTTTGATAAAGTGATTAACGTTGATCAGGCACCGATCGGTCGCACCCCGCGTTCCAATCCCGCGACTTACACGGGACTATTCACGCCGATTCGTGATTTGTTTGCGTCAGTTCCCGAGTCACGCGCGCGCGGCTACGGGCCGGGACGTTTCTCGTTCAACGTTAAAGGCGGCCGTTGTGAAGCGTGTCAGGGCGATGGCGTCATCAAAGTGGAAATGCATTTCCTGCCGGACGTGTATGTGCCGTGCGATGTATGCCACGGCAAACGCTATAACCGCGAAACGCTGGATGTACATTACAAAGGCAAAAACATCACCGAAGTATTGGAGATGACGGTTGAGACGGCGTATGAATTTTTCAAGCCAGTGCCGGTGGTCGCGAGAAAGTTGGCGACTTTGCTTGATGTGGGCTTGGGCTATATTCGCCTGGGCCAAAGTGCGACCACGCTTTCAGGCGGCGAAGCACAGCGCGTGAAATTGTCTTTGGAGCTATCCAAACGCGACACGGGCCGTACGCTGTTTATTCTGGATGAGCCAACGACGGGCCTGCATTTTCACGACATTGATTTGTTGCTGAAGGTAATTCACCGTTTGCGCGATCAGGGCAATACCGTCGTCGTGATTGAGCATAATCTGGATGTTATTAAAACGGCCGATTGGGTGATTGATTTAGGACCCGAAGGCGGCGATGGGGGGGGACGAATTATTGCGCAGGGCACGCCGGAAGAGGTGGCCGAGGTTGCAGGCAGTTTCACCGGACAATATCTCGCGGCTTCACTTGGTGTATCGGCCAAACGCGCCGCAAAAGCCGCGCGATAGGTTGCTATGCAGGGCTAGATTAACTTGTACCAGCGCTGGCGGCTGATGTTGTGGATAGCAGATGGTTGCCAAAATAACATGCGGTGAGGTTGTCGTTAACCTTCTGGGGTAGATGTTTCGCGTTATCCTCTAGCGGCATTGCAAGTTGATCACGCCGAATAATCTGCTCAATCATTTTAACTACTCAACACCCTGCTTATGAATACTCGTGAACTTTTACTGGATAGCTTTCGCGCTGCGCTCACGGCGGCTGACCCTTTGCTGATCGTGCCGAAACGGCTGCCCTCGCCGCCGAAAGGGCGCACGATTGTGGTGGGCGCGGGCAAAGCCGCCGCCGCCATGGCCAAAGCGGTCGAAGATAACTGGCGATCAGACGCGCCGCTAGAAGGCGTGGTTATTACTCGCTATGCGCACGGCTACAGCGGCCTAGAAGCGCTAAAACGGATCCGGGTAGTGGAGGCAGGGCACCCGGTGCCGGACGCATCGGGTGAGACCGCGGCAAAAGAGATTTTGGCCCTCGCCGAGACCGCGGGGCCAGATGACTTGGTGCTTGCGCTTATTTCCGGCGGCGGCTCAAGCTTGTTATCGTTGCCAGTAGCCGATGTTTCGATGGGCGACTTAAAAGCGGTAACGCGGGATCTGTTGGCTTCAGGCGCACCGATTCAGGAAATGAATGTGGTGCGCAAACATTTGTCAGCCATCCAAGGAGGTCGGCTTGCCGCAGCGGCAGGCGCGCGCGGCGCAAAAGTAGTTGCGCTGATTGTTTCTGACGTGACCGGAGATTTGGCAAGTGATATTGCATCTGGGCCCACCGCGCCAGACCCCTCAACGTATGATGAAGCGCTAGAGATTCTCAACCGGTACCGTATTACTCCCCCTATTTCCATCGCGCGGCATCTTTCAAAAGGCGCGCGCGGCGAAGTGGGCGAAACCTATAAATTTGCGGATCGCATATTTTTGAATGTTGAAAATCATGTGATTGCGAGCGGGCAGGCAAGCTTGGCCATGGCGGGAGCATTTTTTCAACAGCGCGGTATCACGCCCATGATTCTTGGCGATAGCGTCACTGGCGAAGCGCGGGAAGTCGCCAAGGTGTATGCGGCACTCGTCAAGCAGATACGTGCCCACAACCATCCGCTGAAGCCGCCAGTAGCGTTGATTTCAGGCGGGGAGTGTACGGTCACTTTGCGTAACAACAACAAGGGACGTGGCGGTCGTTGCAGTGAGTTTTTGCTGTCGCTGGCTATTGAGCTCAACGGTGTTGAGGGCGTGTCTGCTATTGCATGTGATACCGATGGCATTGATGGCAGCGAAGAAAACGCAGGGGCGTATTTCGATTCAGAATCGCTTGACCGGGCAGCAGCACTTCAATTGAATGCTATTGATCAGCTCGCTATGAACGATGCCTATGGGTTTTTCGCGCCATTGCAAGATCTGGTGACGACGGGGCCAACCCGAACTAATGTGAATGACTACCGCGTTATTTTAGTTAGCTGACGAACATGTGAATGTGGGTGGCAATCTTGCCATCTTTGAAATTGATGCCAGCGGTATTAACGTGCGATTGCTGGGCTATTAAATTCAATGCGAATTCACAGCGTTTTTAATCGGTCTACCGCCAACGCCAAGGTTTGTTCTTTCTTCGCAAAGCAGAAACGAACCACCCGGTTGTCTTCGCCATTACTGTAAAAAGCGGATAGGGGAATGCAAACCACGCCGTTTTCGCGCGCGAGTTTCAGTGCAAATTCCACGTCCGAGAGCTGGTTGTAAGCGTCCAGGTGGGCATAACTTGCCAATGCAAAATAAGTTGCGGGCGCACGCGACCAGGCCAGTTTAGTCGGCGCAACCTGTGCTAAAAAATAGTCACGTTTCGCTTGGTAAAACTCAGGAAGCGTTTCGTGTGTGCGCAGCGCCATGTAGTTTGCGAGCGCGTGCTGAGACGGTGTGTGTACGGTAAAGACGATAAATTGATGTGCCTTGCGAAACTCCACCATGAGCTCCCGCGCGGCTAGGCAGTAGGCAATTTTCCAACCCGTCACATGATATGTTTTACCGAACGAGGAAATCACAAATGCTCGCTCAGCCAGATCGGGAATGCTGGTCACACTTTGGTGGCGAACGCCATCAAACACCATGTGTTCATATACTTCATCGCTGATGAGAACAATATTGGTGTCGCGCAGAATAAGGGCGAGTTGATTCAGCTCGTCGCGTGACCACAAAGTCGCGGTTGGGTTATGCGGTGTATTGATAATAATGGCGCGCGTCTTCGGTGTGATCAGTGCGCGCAGCGCCGCAAAATCCGGACGGAAATCAGGAAAAGGGAGCCGCGCATAAATCGGCGTGCCACCATTCATACGAATCACCGGATCATAGCTGTCATAGACTGGCTCAAAAATAATTACTTCGTCACCGGGGTGCACGATCGCGGTCAACGCAGTTTGAATAGCCTGGGTCGCGCCGGCCGTAATGGTGATTTCATTTACCGGATCGTAACTGGCGTCGTAAAGCTCGTTAACCTTGTCGGCGACCGCTTGCCGCAATGCCAACACGCCTGCCATCGGCGGATATTGGTTATGCCCTGCTCGGGCGGCCGCATTGAGCATATCGAGCAAGCGAGGATCACAATCAAAGTCCGGGAAACCTTGTCCCAAATTAACCGCACCGACCTCCTGCGCGAGCGTCGACATGGTCGTAAAAATGGTGGTGCCCACGCGTGGCAGCTTGGATTTTATGCTGGCGGGCGAGAAGGACATAAGGCTGATCGTGAAAGTACTGGGTTAGGCTTTGTTAGCATTGCTTTTGAAGTGCTAGCTTTAGCCAAGTTTTAGAGACAAATTTTAGAAAAAGGCGCAGAAGAGAATTGTCTCGACTGACATAGTTAGTCGTCACCCAAATTTTATCATTGGTGGTCGCGGTCAAGACCGCCATGATTGACTTGGCTTAGTCGAAAAATGGTTATGCTGGTGATATTCAAGCCGTATACATTTCCAGTATCAAGCCTGCGTCTGCCTATGCCTACTATCTTGTCAACACGGCGGCAGACACCAGCAGGGACGGTCTTTTCAAAGCATTATTGTTCTGAAACGCGCGCCCGTGCTAGGGTTTTACCTAAAATTTCTGCACAACAAAAAGCCGAGCAAGCTCGGCTTTTTTTAATAAGCAACTATTCAGCAATGCATTCGTTATTCGCCTGTTGTTTCAGTCACGGGCGCTTCTGACGGCTCTGGACGATCTACTAATTCTACCAACGCCATGGGTGCATTGTCGCCGTTGCGGAAACCAAACTTCAGAATGCGCAAATAACCACCTTTGCGTTCTTTGTAGCGTGGACCAAGTTCTGCAAACAATTTCAACACCATATCGCGATCACGCATGCGATTGAATGCCAAGCGCTTGTTTGCCAATGTTGGTTCTTTACCCAAAGTGATCAAAGGCTCCGCGACGCGACGCAATTCCTTGGCTTTTGGCAACGTGGTCTTGATGATCTCGTGCTGGAAAAGTGAATTGGTCATGTTGCGCAACATTGCCAAACGATGCGAACTGGTTTTATTTAATTTACGAAGACCGTGACGATGACGCATGGTAATTTCCTTTTTAAATCTTGGTCGTCTTGCCCTCTTACGCTAGCGTAACGGGCCAACCTTGTTATCGTTATGGGTTAATGAATTTGGAACGCTAGCATCAGGTGCAGCAATATTTCGTAATGCCTATTTTGTAACACCGGCGGCTGGCCAATTCTCAAGACGCATACCGAGCGTCAAGCCTTTGGTGGCGAGCACTTCTTTGATTTCGTTGAG
>JANYGV010000079.1 GCA_025359285.1 Burkholderiales bacterium | reverse complement strand
ATGGTCCTAATGGCTGGTTGTTGATTTCGTACAACGGCGCAACGCAAGGTCTGACACCTGTGTCTGCAACATTGAATGGCGCTGCATTGGCCACTGGTCGCCACGTTGGATTACCAGTCATCGGTTTGGCATTCTCAAACTTCAATAAAGCTGGCATTGTGTCGCAGTACGGTCAAGTTTCACAAGCAAGATATACGCGTAACATTCAGTAATTTGAATAGTTGTACTGAAAAAAAGGGCGGATTTCCGCCCTTTTTTTCGCGCCATATTTGTTGTCATTTACAATTCTACTTTTTTAGCTACACAGGGATATAATTTCTCCATAATAATATTTAGTCGAGTGTAACGATATCAAAGATACGTCAACACTCACAAACCAGCCTCTTCACCTAATCGAGGAATCATATGAAAAATTATTGTATCCGAATATCAAAATTTGTTTTACCGCTATTGGCGTTTGCGTCAATATCAGTTGGCAGTCAAGCTCAAAGTAATGGCCTAACTATAAATGGTAAGACTTGTACTGGAACTTGGTCGCTATCATCTTCTACAACTGGAACGGCATTAACTGTTCCAGACTCATGTCTGACAGGCGGCACGCAATGTACTGCGAATGGTGCACCTACAATTGGGTCATTCACGCCGACAGTCGGTAATGCAAGCACAGTAATTACTGTATCAGGTGCCAATTTATGTAATGTGGCCAGTGTTACTGTAAATGGTGTAGCCGCTACAGCGGTTTCCACCGGCAGTGGCACATCGCTAACAGCTACCGTTGGAGCAGGTACAACTACGGGCAAAGTGGCAGTTTCTACAGGTAGTGGCACCGCAATTTCTACCGCTGACTTTACTATAGCTGCACTCGTTACGTTAACTTCGCTTAGCCCCAACCCGTTTACGCAAGGTGCATTTATCACCATGAACGGTACAAACTTCAAACCTGGTGACGTATATATCAATATTGGTGCAACCACTATTCCGACATCTACTTCAAGCACTACTACAGCAACGGCTTATGTACCAGCAACATTCGCCAGCGGTAATTATCAAGTAACGGCCACCAGTAATGGTCAAACTACTTCGAGTATTCCGCTAACCGTAGGTGCCGTCCAAGGTCCAGGAGACTACTCGATTGAAGGCGATCTAATCCCAACACCATCCAGGCTTATTCCAGGCGTTCCAGGAGGCAAAACTCCTTATCGCGCCGGGAAAACAAATGGTCCGCCGGGAAATCCTGATCCTGCTTATCCATACCAGTTTAACTCCTACGCTGCAGCTGATACGGCAACAAAGTGCGCAAACGCTACGCCAGCCATTACCCGCCTCTGGCAGCACAATATTGATTTCGCAACATATCAAGCAAGTGGGGCCAATGATTATGTGTTTCTGAAGCCTAACGAAGCAATGGCATGGAAATTTGTTGCGCCAGCAGAAGGTACTGCAAATATCATTCAATATGGTGAAGGCACGCTTGTAACCAGCACGCGTGCATATTTGAGCATCTCATCTAAGCCTTGTGATTTTGATGTGAGAAAGTTGACTTCGGCAAGTTATAGCCTTTGTCATGCTTCAGAGGTAAACGGCGTTTCAATTTACTATAAATCTACAACTGGTGCAGTGGACGCTTATCAGTGCAAAATTACTCCAGGTCAAACTTACTATTTAAATTACCGTACACAGGATGCTCGTCCAGTTTCAGGAGGTGGCTCTCCTACAGTAGACTCATGCGCTGCTAGCGGCAAGGATGTTTGCGGCGGATTAGTGCAAATTAAATAACTTATAATTTTTAACCATTTCAATAGCGGGTGGCAGGCTGAAAAGCTTGCCCCCGCTTAATTTTTTATGACTATATTAAATAAACTAATCTTGCTCTGTATTGTCCCGGTTGCGTTAGATGCAAATTCTCAGGTTGCATCGAAACCTAAAATGCCTCAAGCTGTTATTCCACAAGCTACGATGTCGCAGCCCGCTTCTGTCGCCGTTAATCCAGAAACCGTTCTAGCCTCGAATGCGGCCGTAAAAGTAACGAAAGCGGATTTTGATGCGGAGATTAGCCGCATTCCAGAATCAGAGCGTTTTGAATTTTTGTTAAGTCGTGCACGCATAGCCGCGTTACTTGAAAATATATTGATTAACAAAGTTCTCGCGAAAGAGGCGATTGAGCAAAAGATCGATCAAAATCAGAAAGTAAAAGACGAAATTCTTAATCAAACTGAAAAGGTCTTGGCTAAATACCGCAGCCAACAACTTTTGCAAGATATTAAAGTCAAGGATTTTACGGCTGCCGCACGCGAGGCATATCTCGTTGATTCAAAAAAATCCATTAGGCCTGCGCGATATAAACCATGGCATGTTTTAATATCTTTAGTTGGCCGGGATAACCAGACAGCAAAAAAACGCGCTACAGAAGCTCGTGAAAGAGTGCTTCGTGGCGACAACCTCGAAGAGATTGCCAACGAGTTTTCTGATGATACGGGTTCAAAGAAAACGGGTGGTGTTCTTGATTTGTCAGAACTCAAAGAATATGAAATCCCGTTTGCTGATGCGCTAAAAAAAATGAAGCCCGGTGATGTTAGCGAAATAGTTGAAACGCGATACGGATATCATGTTATCTATTTAACTGAGCTTCTGCCTGAGAAAAGGCTGAGTTTTGAAGTGATGAAACCTGAGCTTATTGAAGAGAGTAGGTTAGCTTATTTAAAATCAAATTTCGACAATCATTTGAACCGTATTCGCCTTGACCCGGATCTAAAGGTAAACATAGATGCGCTGGAAGTTATCCGCCCGCGCATTCCAGAAAACGTAAAACCGGTTTACACTCCGCCAGACACGATAAAAGCACCGCCACGCAAGGTCATCAAACCCTGATAAAGTCTGCCCAGCCTGCCGTGAGATCATCGGATAACACCAGACCAAAACGTTAGTCGCCATTGAACATCGCTTTAAACCTGTTCTCTGCCTTTACGTTGCGCGAGATACGTTCTCGCTACAGCGGAAGCGTGTTGGGGCTTCTATGGGCCCTTATTGGCCCGCTGGCGATGCTTCTGATCTATGCCTTCGTCTTTGGACACATTCTTAAACCGGGTCAAACAGATTTAGGTGCACCGTCCTATATATTGTTTCTTGGTGCAGCGCTATGGCCGTGGATGATGTTTTCAGACGGGCTGCTGCGCGGTATGGGTGCCATCAAGGCCAACGCGAGTCTGGTTCGTAAAGTTGCCTTTCCTCACTCGGTGCTCGTGCTCTCGGCTGTTGGTGCGACGGTGGCGTTACATCTTGCGGGTTATGTCGCCGTGCTTGCCGTGTTGGCGTATATTTACGGCGGCATATCACTCGCTGGCGTACCCGCTGCATTATTTGTTCTGGCCGGGCTACTTGTTTTTACAGTGGGCCTGGCGCTGTTGCTGGCAGCGCTGCATACACTGCTGCCAGATATTGAGCAAGCGACTCAACCTTTACTGATGATGCTGTATTTTTTGACACCCGTTTTGTATCCGCAAAGCGTCATTCCCGAGCAGTATCGCGCATGGTTTAACTGGAATCCTATTGCATTAATGATTCAACGTTTACGCGAGCATTTGTTTGGCCAGCCTGCGTTAAACTTTATAGATCTCATTGTCTGGATGGTGGCAATCGCAGTGTTTGCAGTCGGCTATGCGGTCTTCGTTCGACTCTCTCCGCATTTTGAAGATTTCGTGTAGCAGCAAATTACTCTGTGTCATTCAAACCCTCAACCCAAGCTGACCCATCCTCAGTAAAACCCGCTGAGCGTCTGCTCACGCTGAACGGCATTGGCAAAGACTATCCGATGCTCCAGTCAGGTGGGCGTCGCATCCGCACGGTTTATGAATTGCTTACGGGAAAAGCCGTTCACAATCATTTCACGGCGTTGCGCGACATCAATCTCACGCTGGATCGCGGTGAATCCTGGGGCATTATTGGCGAGAACGGTGCAGGCAAATCAACGCTGATGAAAATTATCGCAGGCGTGGTGAAGCCGACTTCAGGCTCACGTGCGCTCAAAGGTCGCGTAGCAGCGTTACTTGAGTTGGGAACAGGTTTTCATCCTGACTATACGGGCCGCGAAAATATCTATTTGGCCGCTTCGCTCATGGGCTGGACACGAGCCGAAACGCGTGAGCGCTTCGATGCCATTCTCGATTTTGCCGACATTGGCGAACATATTGAGCAACCCATCAAAACCTACTCTTCGGGTATGGTGGTGCGCCTAGGTTTTGCAATCTCGACAGCACTCACACCGGATATTCTTGTCACCGATGAGGTGTTGGCAGTTGGCGATGAATCGTTCCAAAAAAAATGCATGCGCTGGATGGACGAGTATCGCAACAACGGCGGCACACTCATTCTTTGTTCCCACAGCATGTATCACATTCAGTCGCTGTGCGAAAAAGCGATCTGGATCCACCACGGGCGCGCCGAAATGCAGGGCGATTGTTTTCCCGTCACACAAGCGTATCTTGCCTATCACGAGCAAAAAAACAGCGGAGTGGCTGCCCAGCCACGACCAAGTTCACTGCATGCGACACACCCGCACCTCGAAGCAATCACCGTCCAAGACCAGGCCGCGACGCCTCAATCACATTTTCAAACCGGTGACACGATAATTCTCTCGGGTACCTTTTACTCACCTGACGATACGCCCACTGTGTTGAGCGCAAGCGTAGTTCGGATTGATGGCACGCCGGTTTTTGGCACGTTCTCAAACGAGAGCGCTTTTGTCGCCAATCGCATTGAAAAAAATCGCTTTGCGTTTCGCTTTGTCCTGAAGGCGGCACCCCTGTTGCCGGGTCGCTATCATTTCCGCGCACATACGCTGGATCAATACGCATTAAGGTTATTTGATACGTTATTCGAAGAATTTACGATCGATGGCGAAACCAAAGATCACGGCTTCGTGCGGCTGGAACACACATGGGAAACCGTCGAAGCGCACCATGATTTTTCTCGCCCGGCAAAATGAACTTATCCCATTGAACGCATCCAACCCGCCTCCCGCTACTGCGCAGCCGCAGGCTCCACAATCGCTGGAGTCCTGGTATGCCTATGCGCTATCGCTGCAACGCGAAAACAAGATGGTCGAGGCCTCAAATGCCTACCTCACCATCCTCAAGCATGTGCCTCAACACTGGCCATCGTTCTACAATTTAGGATTGGTTTTTCAAAACCTGAACCGCTTGCAGGACGCGTGTATTGCTTATCAACGGGTGGTCGCCATCAAGCCCGATTTTGCTGAAGCCTACAACAACATGGGTATCGTGTTGCAAGGCTTAAAGCGCAACGATGAAGCCGTTAGCGCATACGAGCGTGCGATTGCGCTCAATCCGGAATTGTCGCAAGCGCGCTACAACATGGCGCTCATTCAGCAGGCGCGGGGCCACATTACTGCTTCAACAGATTCGCTGCGCGCCGCTGTGGAGGCAAACCCAAAAGACAATAACGCATGGGATGCACTGTATCGCGCGCTGCTCGGTCTGCGTCGCCAGGAAGATGCGATTCAAACATTTCTTGCCTGGGAAAAAGAGGTCGGGCAATCTACTGCGCTCACTGCCGCAGGCTTGGTCATGTCCCGTTATTTGGGTGACGTATCAAAAGCAAACGCATATTTGAAACTCGCCGTCGAATGGCCGTTTGCAGACACTTTGCCCTCAGAACTCGCGCCAATACTCGGCATACTCCAGTACTTTGATATTGACGGCAGCGATCTTCTCAAGTGTTACCAACGCTACAACGATGCAACGTTTAAAGCTTTCCCTACCCCAGTTTCACGCTTGCCGCGGCGAGCGCATGGCGACAAGCTGAGGATCGGTTATGTGTCGGGTGATTTTCGTCGACACGTGATGGGGCGAATCATGTTGGACGTCATCGCCGCACACGACAAAGATCGCTTTTCCGTGCATTTAATTTCGCTATGCGAGCCGCATTATCACGACGCGACGACCAACGTATTTAAAAGCATGGTTGACGCATTTATTGATGTCAGCAAGTTGTCTGATATGGATGCCGCAAAAGTCATCGCCGCCGCAGATCTTGATGTGCTGGTCGATCTTGCGGGTCACACCATGGCTGCGCGGCAGGGTATTTATGCGCTGCGGCCCGCACACAAAATTGTGACGCATCTTGGCTACCACGGTTGTCTCGGGCTGTCAGCGGTGGACTATAAGTTTACTGACGCCATCGCGGACGATGATGCTTCGACTGCATTCCAGATTGAAAAACCGTTCTATCTGGATGGCTGTTTATTTCCGCTAACGCATGTGGAATCCGCGCCGGAAGAGCATGCTAAATACACGCGTGACGACGCTCTGCGTAAACATGAATTTGTATTCGCAACATTTGTGAACTTGATGAAAATGTCGCCGCGATGCCTTGCCGCGTGGCGACAAATTATGGATGCCGCGCCGCATGCGGTTCTGGCCTTTTCGCCGGTGTATGCCAATGACGAGCCCAGTATTCGCCGCGTGACGCATGCGGCTGGAATCGATGGCGCGCGCTTGCGCTTTATCGCAGCAGGCGCGACTGATGGCGAGCAGCGCGCACGTTACCAATTGATTGATGCAGTGCTAGATACATTTCCATACAACGGTGGCGACACTACACTGGCCGCGCTGGATCGCGATGTGCCGGTCGTAACGTTGAAAGGCGAGCGCAATGCCGAACGTGTCGGTGCCAGCATCCTGACCCATCTTGGTATTGACGATACGGTTTGCGAGAGCGAAGTCGAGTATGTCGCCTGCGCGATTCGTATGGCGACAGATAAAACATGGCATCACTCGCTTCGCACACGCATTGCCGACGCGCGTCAGCATGCGGTGATCGCCAAGGTGGCGAATCATACAAAAAGTCTGGAACGCGCGTATGTGCAAATCGCCGCAGAAGGACCCCAGCGTGGTGCATCGGCATTGTCAGCGCACGCATTTTTTCTTGAACTCAATCTCGCCATCAAAATACACGAAGCGGCGATTGATGAAAAAACCCAAGCGGCTGTTGCTGAAACGTATGCCAAACTCGACGCCGAACAGCCAGACTATTTGCCGCTGTTGCAACTGCGCGCCATGCTGGCGCGTTCAAGAGGCCGCAACGATGAAGCTATGGCATATCTGGCGCAAGTACTGTCTGCCATGCCCGGCGATAGTGAAAGCGCAATATCGCTGGCTGTCATGAAAAGTGACGCACATGACAATGAAGCCGCGCTGGTAACTATTGACGCTGCGCTTGAAGCACGCCCGAAACACACCGCGTTACTGACAGCCCAAGTGCGCATTCTGCTGCGACTGGATCGCGCTGAAGATGCGCTAATTGTGGCTGAGCTGGCCGTGGTCACCAGTCCTGCGGACGTTCAGGCCAATCTCATGCACGCAAATACGCTGGCCGAACTCGGCCAACTCAATTTAGCGTTGCAGGCCTACAGCCGCGTTCTTTCACAAGCACCCGCGCATGTGGATGCGGCGTACAACGCAGCGCTGATGTCGCTTGAGAATGGCGATGCTATTACCGCCGAAACGTTATTTCGCCGTGCAATCAATGCCGAACCCAGGCATGAACTCGCGCATATAAAGCTGGCGCAGGCGCTAAAAGCGCTGCGTAAAACCGACGCTTGGATTAGTTTGGCCAAACGCATTGCGGCGGAGTTTCCGGGCAGTTTGCGCGGCAAACTGGTACGCGCCGAAACGCTTCGCTATGAGCAGGATTTGGCAGGCGAAACGCGTGAAATGTCGGCGCTCGCGAAATCACTGTGCAAAGAATCGGATCATCATCTTGTTGAAGAGCTGGCGCAGCCGATACTGTGTAGAGCCGCTGCGACTGGCTTGCCAGAAAGTGTTGTGGCAACGTTGGCCGCTCGGTATCTGGCGGCGCTAAACGAAAGTTATGCGCGCATCTCGTTTGAACCCGCAATAGAAAATAATCAAATCAAGATTGGTTTTTTACTTGAAGATGCAGTATTAGGAAGTGCGCGGCAAAAACTCGTCAATCAATTCGCGCAATCCTTTGCCCATAAAAATTCCTCGATTACGTTTTATGCGCTTGGCAGCCAAGACAGTGGCCCACTGCCAACATCAAATGTGATGTCACTTGCGGGCCTGAGCGCGACCCGCGCGGCGAGGCGGATCGCCAACGATGCGCCAGATGTGCTCATTGATCTGGTTGGCTACCGACATCCGCTGGCAACGGCGATCATGTTTCAGAAGCCAGCCAGGATGCAGCTTACGAATGGTGTCTTTGCGAATGTGTTCGACTGTGAAGCAATTGATTTTGAAATTTTTGATCAGTGGACCGCACTGCCTAGATGGCAGGCAAACGGGCCAACGCGTCCCGTGATGCGGCTTGATCGCGTTATCGAAAGCGTTATTGAAAGGATCGGTAGCGCAAAAATTTTCAGCGATGCTGTTGCGCCCAGGCCAACATTTATTTTTGCTATCGGTGCGATGCCGCAAGAAATTTCGCATGCGTCAATCAAGCTTTGGAAATCGATTCTCGATCAAGTACCGCATGCGATGATCGCAGTGCCCGCTTATAGCGATGCAGAATTGCGCGCCTATCATGATGTATTGCGTGCGGGCGGCATTGGCTCAACGCGCATCGTGCGACTGAGTTCAAACGCTACCGCTCACAATCGTTTTGCCAGTGCTGATGCCGTACTCGATACCATCCCAATGAGCGATGCCATTGTCGCCAGCGAAGCGCTTGCCGCCGGTGTTGCCGTCATTGCATTACGCGGTCCGGCGGCAATGGAGCGCATGGCGTATTCGGTATTGGCACATCATGGTTTGGCTGAGCTGGTCGCAGACAGTGGCCGCGACTACATTGCCGTTGCAGCCAAATATGCCTGCAACGCCGCATTCAGAGCCGATGTACGTTTAAAGCTGGATGCATATTTGTCGAGTGCATCCGCGACAGATGAAAAAAATGAAGCTTCAACCAACTATCAAGCCTTGATGTTTGCGCTCAAGGAAATTTCAAAAGATGCTTGAACAATTACACGCGAAATGAGTACGACCGCAAAAGAAAACAAAGATATCGCCGATGCCTTGCAGCGCTTGAGTCAAGGTGACATTGCTGGTGCCAGAATGCAGCTGGACATCATCACTCGCGCACCAAATGCATCGCGCGCCGCGTGGCAGGCGCTTGCCAATGCGTGCAGTCGCGGCGGTGATTTTGCGGCGGCACGGACGGCAATTGAGGCCGCCATTCGGCTTGGCCCAGCGGATAAAAATATGCTGCTACTGGCGTCCAATATTGCGCAAGATCAACGCGACCTTGATGCGGCATTACGGTTTGCCGAGCAGTCAGTCAAGCTCGATTGTGATTTTGCACAAGGCTATAACAATCTCGGCATTTTGCTGTCGGATGCGCAGCGCTTTGAAGATTCCGTGCGCGCATTTGAGCGCGCCATTTTGCTGAAGCCCGACTATGTGCGTGCGCTTGCAAATTTATCCGCAACATTGCTGCGCCTTGAGCGTTTTGAAGAATCAGCAGCATGTGCGGCCAAGGCCATCACACTACAGCCCGATTATGCGCACGCGCACTACATGCAAGGTGCGGCGCTGTTTCATCTTAGTAATTTTGATGAATCGCTTCACCACATCGAGCGTGCGTTGACGCTTGACGCTCGCATTGCCGATGCCTGGATGGTGGCCGCACGCATTTTCAAGCACAAAGCGCTCTATGACAAATTCGAAGCGGCACTCGCGCGCGTGCTGGCATTGACACCGCATCGCGCTGATGCGAAGTTGATATTGGGCGAAGTACTCTGGAACAAAAACCAGTTTCAGCAGGCGATGGCACAATGGCAGGCGGTCTTATCCCAGGCGCCCCATAAGCTCGAGCCGCAGTTACGACTGGCACTTTCGCTGCCCGGCATTTATCAGGATGCTGGCGATGTTGAACGCGCGCGCAGTAGCCTGGTTGCTGCTTTGTCGCGGCTCAAGCAGAATGTGGCCGCTTTTGCCAACGTGCCGACCAAAGATTTGTTGCGTGAAATTCTGTTTAATAATTTTTTCCTGGCCTATCAGGGCCGTGACGATAAAACCATCCAGCGTGATTACGCTGATTTTGTTTTTGCGCTATTGGCACCCCGATTGCCCCAGGCGTTTGCACCCATCGCGCCGCGGCCGGTCAATAATCGCCGCATTCGTGTTGGGTTTGTGAGCGGCCTGCTCTATGCCTCTACGGTGGGCAATTATTTTTCCAGTTGGATCACGGATCTGCCGCGCGAGTCGATAGAGAGCATTGTTTTCTATACCGGCGAGCGCACCGATCATGTCACTAAAACCGTTATTGCCCATGCCGAGCGGTTTGTGCAGGGCGATCTGTCAATAGAAAGATTGGCCTTTGCCGTGCAGAGCGAAGCGCTGGATATTCTGGTCTACCCTGAACTCGGCATGGATCCCAAGATATTCGTGCTCGCCGCCATGCGTTTAGCCCCTATTCAGGTTTGCGCATGGGGTCATCCGATGACGCCGGGCCATCGCAATATTGACTACTACCTGTCGTGTGCCGAGATGGAGCCTGCCGACGCGCAGCGCCATTATTCAGAAAAACTGTTCCTGCTTCCCGGCATGGGCACGCGCTACGCGATGCCAGCGCCGCCTGCGGGCGATGCCGCCACAAAAACACGCGACGATTTTCAGCTGCCTTTGGGAAAAACGTTGTACCTGCTGCCGCAATCGTTATTCAAAATTCATCCTGACAATGACCGCCTGATCACGGCGTTGTTAAAGCAGGACGACAATAGCGTATTGGTCATGTTTGCAGCGCCTTATCCCGCATGGACGCAGGCTTTTGTCGAGCGTTTGTCGCGCGCGTTCACCGAGGCCGGGTTGCCCACCGCAGGTCGTGTAAAAGTTTTGCCGAACATGTCGCACGACGATTACAAGCGGATAAACCAGTTGAGCGATGTGATGATCGACACCTTGTATTGGTCGGGCGGTAATACGTCGCTGGATGCGCTCGCGATGGGTTTACCGATCGTCACGTTGCGAGGCGAATTTATGCGCGGTCGTCAGTCCGCTGCCATGCTGTCAATGATGGGACTGACCGACTTGATTGCACAAAATGAAGATGATTATCTGCGCATTGCGCTGCGTCTTGGCACTGATATCGAGTTCCGCCAACACGCCGCAAAACGTATCGTCGATCAGCGCCATAAAATTTTCAACGATCCCGCGCCGATTGAAGCGCTCGCCGATTTTTTCAAACGCATCACGTCATTTAATGAATAGAAAATTCTCATGAATCAAACTGCCGCAGCCAGTGCATTGATTGAACAATCGCGACAATTGCATCTCGACGCCCTGAAGAAAAACCCACTCGACCTTCACGCCTACAACGCATTGGAAGCCATGATGTCGTCTGGCTGTTACAGCGAATGGATGTTGATCAACGCGGCGATTCATCCACGCGATGAAATCTTTCAATATTTTGCAGGCCACGAATCGGCGGGCAATCCCTTTCGCGAATATCTCTCGGATGGCTGGCGCAGCATGGTTGAATTGATGACGATTTTGGAGCGGGTAAATCGCCCGCTGTTGCAGCTTAATTCGGTGCTTGAATTTGCAGCCGGTTTTGGACGCTTCACCCGTCATCTTGCCAAAGCCATCCCCGGCAAACTGACATGCTCTGATGTGCAGGCAGAGTCCGTAGATTTTTTAAAGGCGTCTTTTGGTGTCGACGGTTTTTACTCAAGCCATGAGCCGGATACGCTGCATTTTCCCGCCCAATACGACCTGGTGTTTGCGCTGTCGATGTTCACACATGTGCCGCTTGAAATGTGGGGGCCGTGGCTGCGCTGCCTGTGGCGCGGTGTGGCACCCGGCGGCTTATTGATTGTCAGCATCCATAACGAGGACGCAGCGAAAAAAATGGGGGTAGTGTTCAGCGCACGCGGCGATCATTTTATCCGCAGCAGCGAGTCAACCTCGCTCGACAGCGCGGTTTATGGCACCACATTTACCACGGCGCAGTGCGCTCTTGGTGCGTTGCAGGATGCGTTGAATACGTCTGTGATGTCACATGAGAAAATTGCGTTCTGGATCGGACAGGACGCGCTGGTGATTCAAAAACCGTAGCAACATAGGTGGATTAAAGACGCCAACCTGTTCACCACCACTGCCAGCCGTGCTTGTTAAAGAAGCGAACGGCGGACCGGCAAAACAAACGTATGTGGCTTAATCCTTTGCGTGCCGCGCCCCCGCCCGCATGCGTAATCCGACACGTCGGCAGCCGCACCATGTCGCCCACACGGCCAATGCGCAGCGCTAAATCAAAATCTTCAAAATAAAGAAAAAAGTTTTCATCAAAGCCGCCGACCGCGCGAAATACGCTGCCACGGGTGAGCATAAAACAGCCGCTGACCAAGGCCGGATTTATCAATGAACCATCGAACGCTGTATCGCCAGGGTTGCGATACTGATAGTGCGCAAGTGTGGATTTGAATAGCCGCTTTACAAATTCTGGCGCGAAGCCGCGTAGGCCAAGTGCGAGCACACTGGGATACCGATACGCCAAATAAAGGGGTGCGCCCAATTCGTTGACGGCGACGGGCGACACCAACACGGTTCTATTATTCGTCCGTAAATAATCAATCGCACTCGAAATCGAATCTGGATCAAGTGCTACATCAGGATTGAGGATCAGCACCAAATCGTGGGGTGACTGCATGGATGTTTGCAAAGCGGGTTGTGCAACGGGTTGTGCACACAACACCGCTCGATTATTCGCCGCCCCGTAGCCAATGTTGCCATGACCGGCCAGTGTTAGCACTTGCACCCATGCGCGCGCGCCTAGGCACCGTATCAGCGTGGCGTGGTGGGGCGATTCGGATTCTGTGGCTTCATTGTCGACCAGCACCACCGTGGCGTGCGTGATCCGCGCCGCACCTTGTTTTGCGTCAGTTGCCGCATCATGTGCCACATCCAGCGCCGCAAACAGAGACGTGAGTGTGGTCGCAAGCCATGCTTCATCTGGGCGATAAATCACGATTGATACCAACAGTGAAACTGCGCCGCTGCTATCTATGTTGCAGCCTTCGCTCTGGGTGCTTTTGTCGTCTGCATCGATCATATTCACATTGTAATCGGCACAGCAGCCTGTCCGACATTCAGTTCAGGCAAAATAAGTAGATGAAATTTGCCACCCCTGCACAAATCGAACAGGCTGCCGCCGCGCTACAACGGGGCGAGCTGGTCGCATTGCCAACCGAAACTGTTTACGGATTGGGTGCGGACGCAAGCAATGAGGCTGCAATTGCAAAAATTTTTGCGGCCAAAGGGCGGCCATCGGATCACCCGTTAATTGTCCATCTGGCCAGCGGCGTGTCGCTGGAGGCTTGGGCAGATGAGGTCTCGGCTGCCGCGCATAAACTCGCCGCGCAATTTTGGCCAGGTCCGTTGACGCTAATACTCAAAAAATCGGCGCGCGTCTCATCTGCAGTGACCGGTGGGCAGGAAACCGTTGGCCTGCGTTGCCCTGCACATCCGATCGCGCAGGCGCTGCTGGCCGCGTTCGCGAAGTTGGGGAGTGGCGCGGTAGCGGCACCCTCGGCTAACCGTTTCGGCCACGTCTCGCCCACCACGGCGCAGCATGTTCGCGATGAATTTGGCGCGGCAGTAGGGCGCTCAATCATGCTGCTGGAAGGCGGTGCCTGCGGGGTGGGTATTGAATCGACGATTCTGGATTTATCGCGATCACATTTGGGTTATCCGCCGGTGCTGCTGCGTCCAGGGGCTATTTCACGCGAGCAGATTCGTGACGTGCTGGGCGAAATGCCGCTGACGCGCGAAGACGACGAGATACGTCGGGCGATGCAGCATTCGGCTCCTGCTCTCGGCCTCACCAAAGCCGCGCCAAGGGTGTCCGGCTCGCTCGCCGCACACTATGCGCCATCAACGCCGTTGCGGCTGGTGGCGGCCCCGCAGTTGCTGGCAGAAGTGGATCAGCTGCTTGATCAGGGCAAGCGCGTGGCGGTGCTGGCGTTTTCGGCCAAACCAAAAGTAGCGCCATCGCCGGTCGGCGTCGGGGTCCGCAATGCCCGCCCGCTGCTGTGGATCGCGGCGGAACCGGATGCAGTCGGCTATGCGCAAGGCCTGTATGCGAATTTACGCACGCTGGATGCCGCCGCCACCGCAGTGATTTTGGTAGAAACCCCGCCGTCGGCAGCGCCGTGGGACGCCGTCAATGACCGGCTGGGGCGTGCTGCAGTCGGCGCCGGAAAACAGAAACACAGGGCGAGCCTGCCGTTGTCCGACTAGCCTGCCGAGTAGCTGGCCAAATCACCAGCCGCGTCGACATTATTGTTCGTAGTCGAAACGTGCTGAGGAAACGACCTCGCCGAGGGGGTTGCGGGTATGTTCAATGAATGACGACATGGCGCGTGTTGAATCGCGTTTTGCGATGAAAATGGTTGAGCAACGTGTTCCATACTCCGGGCTGATAATCAGCGCGGGTGATAATTTACGTTCCCATTCCAAGCCGACCCCGGTGTCGGGCAGTGATTCATCTGCAGCTCGGTTGGGGCTAGATAATATTTCTAAAAGCCGCGCGGGTATTGCACTTTCAGCCACTTCTGGCTCAATCGCTGCGCTTAGAGCGGACTTGCCCAATTCCACTTTGGGCCATGAGGTATTCAGCGAGCGGTTTGATAAGCCGTGAATGCCGGGCGGCACTACCTCAATTTTATTGTCAACGCTTGAGTAATAAAGCAAACTTTCAACGTCGCCCACCAGCAAATTAAAGCCGTTGTAATTACCGTGCTGCCGACTCAATTGCTCGAGATATTGCTGTGGGGTTTGTTCACCGCGCAAATAATCGACGACGATCTGTCCGCGCGATGGTGGATTGGGTGCATTCACCACCAGCCGTGAAGGCTCGCGAAAATTAGTAATCGCGGCAAATTTCCCCGCGCGGGTAACGCCCAGCCAAGTGCCGCCCGCCTGCAAATCCCGTCCGGCCAAAAGGTCGGGTTGCTCGGCCCACCACGCAGCAGCGGCAGCAGGGCGCTGGTGCCATTCGTCGCGATTGGCGGCGACGATTAGAGGCATGCTAGCGCGAACTTTCCAGGCAAATAAAATTAAACACATCAGGGTAAGCGCATGTTGCTAGTGGAAATTTATTCGCATCATCATCGGCTTCAAACCGTGCGTGCGCTTCGCAAATAAAGCGACACCGATAAATACGCGCCGAGCCAGCCTAAGAATGCACCAATGCCGATAATAGAGGCGATCTGCGCGGCATTCAAATACTGCAACTGAAAATCACTGCCGTAGGAGATGGTGAGCGCGTGCACTTCTTGGCCGGCCCACCAGATGAGTGCGGCCATTGCCGCCACCGCCACGCCGCCCGCGAGCGCGCCCTGCAACGCGCCGAAATAGAGGAAGGGGCGGCGCACAAACCGTTTGGTCGCGCCGATTAAACGGCTGACTTCAATTTCATCTTTTTGCGTGAGGATTTGCAGTCGTATCGTATTGCCGGTGACAAATACCACCGCGAGCGCCAAAACTGCGCCGAGTAACATCACGAGGCGCTCCGCAAAGGTAGCAAAACGTTTAAGTTTTTTTGCCCACTCAAAATCCATCACCACCGCGTCCACCTTGGGTAGCGCTAACAGCTCCTTCTGCATTTGTTCGAGGCTTGCCTCGTCGGTTGCGCGCGGGCGCAGCGTGAACGCATGCGGCAGCGGATTAGTGTCGAGACCATTCAATAAATCAGCCATGCTGGCTAAGCGTTTCATCTCGGCTAGCGCCACCTCTCGCGGCACAAACTTGACCTCGGCCACGTTGGCAATGGCTTTCAAGCGTTTTTCAGTTTGTAGCGCGTCATCATCCTTGGCGGCAACCTGCAAATACACGTTCACATTGGGCTCGGTGTTCAAGCGGCTTGCGGCGGCGGTCACATTCGAAAATAACGAGTAAAGACCCAGCGGCAGCATGATGGCAATACCAATCACCAGCGTTGAAATAATTGAGGCGGCGGGGCTAGCGCCCATGCGCTTGAATGCGCGCAGACAGGCCTGCCCGTGCGCGGAAATCCAAGCGCCAATCATGTCGCCACCCGGCCCATTTCCAGATGGATGCGTCGACATTTTAAGCGGGCGAGATTGAGCTCGTCATGGGTCGATAACAGCACCGTCACGCCGACCTGATTAAACGATTTAAATAAATCCAGAATCGTCGCCCCATAGCTTTGATCAAGGTGCCCAGTCGGCTCATCGGCGATCAGAATGGCGGGCCGGTTGACGATTGCGCGCGCGATGCAAAGACGCTGTTGCTCGCCGCCGGATAGCGTGATCGGATGAGCCTTTTCGCGATCCAGCAGCCCGACTTTATCGAGCGCCGCGCGAACCCGTTTGCCGATGTCTGCGCGCGGAAATTGCGCAATCGATAACGGTAGTGCTACATTTTCAAATGCATTTCGATCAAACAATAATTTGTGATCCTGAAACACCAGACCCAGATTGCGCCGCAGCACGCCTAATCCGGTTTCTTTAATTTCGGCAAGATTTTGGTTGTTGACCAGCACGCTGCCTTTGGAGGCGGCCTCAATCCCGGCGGCGAGTTTAAGCAGCGTCGATTTGCCCGCGCCGGAATGGCCGGTGATGGCGACCATTTCGCCTTTCGCGATCGACAGCGTCACGCCTTTCAGCGCTTCAAAGCCGTTGGGATAGCGCTTGACGGTGTTGGAAAACGTAATCAACTAAACAGCGCATCCACAAAATCGCGCGCCGCAAAGGGCCGCAAATCATCAATGCCCTCGCCGACGCCGATAAAGCGTACCGGGATCGGCGCACGAGCATTTTCACCAGCGATGCCACCACTGCCACCATCCCGCTCCAATGCCAGGCCGGCAATCATCCCGCCTTTCGCGGTGCCGTCGAGCTTGGTCACCACCAGCCCGGTCAAGGCCAATGCGTCATCAAACACTTTCACTTGCGACAGCGCGTTCTGGCCGGTGTTTGCGTCCAGCACCAGCAGGGTTTCGTGCGGCGCGGTCGGGTCGGCTTTGGCGATAACACGTTTCACTTTTTTGATTTCTTCCATCAAGTGTAATTGCGTGGGCAAGCGGCCCGCCGTATCCGCGAGCAGCACATCAATGCCACGCGCTTTGGCGGCGGCAATCGCATCAAAAATCACTGCGGCAGAGTCGCCGCCTTCTTGCGCAATGACGGCAACATTATTGCGTTCGCCCCAGGTCACCAATTGTTCGCGCGCCGCCGCACGGAAAGTATCGCCTGCCGCCAGCATCACGCTTAGGCCCTGCGATTGAAAATATTTGGCCAGCTTGCCAATGGTGGTGGTTTTACCGGCGCCGTTAACGCCAGCGACCATGATGACAAACGGTTTGGTCGCGGTGGCGTCCAGCGGTTTTTCGAGCGGTAACACCAGATTGACCAGCGCGGTTTTAAATTCTGCCTGCAGCGTTGCGCCGTCGGCAATCTTCCTTTCTTTTGCCACGCGTTTTAAATCTGTGATCAGGCGAGTGGTCGCGCGAATACCGACATCCGCCTGCAATAGCGCGGTTTCAAGCTCTTCAAACAAGGCCTCATCGACCTTGGGGTGACGCGAAAAAAGTTCAGTAACGTCGGTGTTCAGTACCGCGCGTGTTTTGGCGAGGCCTGATTTAAGACGGGATAGCCAACCTGTTTTGGTGGGTTCGACAGCCGGATGGCTGGGCGCGGCATTGGCCGACTCGGCCACGGCAGCCGGTTCGGCGGGCGCGGGGCTTTTAGCGACAGATTTAGAGCCAAAGATGGAAAACACAGGAATGTCTCGGTGAGAATAATGAGTGGCGGTGCGATGACAAAGAAACATCAAGCAAAAAAACATTAACGAAGAAACATTATAAGTTTAAGGCATTGGCCCGCTTACTTGAGTTTTGTGAGTGCAGCGGCTCGGCGGCGATGTTTGGTTCGTTGCGGCTCGTGAGCCACTGGCATGTAGCGGCGATGTCGTTGCCGTGATCGTCGCTTACGGTATCATCTGACCGCACTATTATTTACGACGTTCCATGCCTAACTCACAAACTCCATCCTCGCTCCGCAGCCGATCCGCAAAATTTGCGCAAGCCGATTCGAAACGCCACAACCGTGTGCGCATTATCGGCGGCCAATGGCGCAGCCGCGTGATCGAATTCCCCGATGCGCTGGGCTTGAGGCCGACCCCGGATCGTGTTCGGGAGACTTTGTTTAACTGGCTCGGGCAAACCCTGCGTGGCCAGCGCTGCCTTGATCTGTTCGCGGGCTCTGGCGTGCTTGGTTTTGAGGCAGCGTCACGCGGCGCGGAAGGCGTCATCATGGTCGAGGAAAATAGAAGTGCCAGCGATGCGCTCAACCTGAACAAAACCAAGCTCGCGGCGGATGCCTGCAAAGTTATTCGTGGTGACGCACTTAAATTTATCGCCGCATCGGTTGAAACATTCGATGTGATTTTTGTCGATCCACCGTTTTCGTCCCAACTAATGCCCGCGCTATTGCCAATTTTGCGAAAAAAACTCACGGCTCAAGGCGTCATTTATGCAGAATGGGGCGAGCCACTTGCGAATTTGCTGTCACGACCGCCCGAATCAGCCTTAAGTATCGTGAAACAGGGCAAGGCAGGAGCAGTGTATTTTGCGTTACTATCCGCAGAAATCCCCATCGACATCTAAACCACGAAATGACACCATGATCCGTGCTGTGTATCCCGGAACGTTTGATCCGCTCACCAAAGGCCATGAAGATCTGGTCCAGCGCGCGGCGAAACTGTTTGGCGAAGTGATTGTGGCGGTCGCCCATTCGCAATCAAAACGGCCGTTCTTTTCGCTGGAAGAGCGGGTCGGGTTAGCGCGCGATGTGCTGAGCGTTTATCCGAATGTAAAAGTGGTTGGGTTTGGTGGCTTGCTGTCGGAATTTCTAACGCAGCAGGACGCCAGTGTCATTTTGCGCGGCCTGCGCGCGGTGTCGGATTTTGAATATGAATTTCAGATGGCCGGCATGAACCGAAAATTAAATCCCGGCGTAGAAACCATGTTCCTCACGCCGTCGGATAAATACATGTTCATTTCCGCCACCATCGTTCGGGAAATCGCGATTTTAGGCGGTGACGTGAGCGATTTTGTGCACCCCACCGTCGGCGCGGCGCTCAGGGGCAAGGTCGGGAAGTAGTTCGAGAATATGGCACTCAAAATTACCGATCAATGCATAAACTGCGACGTGTGCGAACCCGAGTGCCCTAACGAGGCCATTTATCAAGGCATTGAAATCTACGAAATCAACCCATCAAAATGTACCGAATGTGTTGGCCATTTCGATACGCCGCAATGCAAAGAAGTCTGCCCGGTTGATTGCATTCCGCTGGATCTGGATCACCCCGAAACCCAGGAAGAATTGCATATTAAATTTGTGCAATTGACGACCGCGAAAGCGGCGCTGGTCACCGTTGTGATTAAGGCTGCTGTTTAATTTCGTCGCGCTTCGTCGCGCTTCGCCGCGTCATATCACGCTGTCATTCCGCGTGCGTTTGCCATCACGCAGTCGTTTGTTGCGCGCAGAGAGCACGAAAAAGCGCCGAAAATGCCTGGTCACAAAACCACCTGTATTCAAATTTCGAGGGCTAATGTTGGTGCAGTGTTTGGGGCATTTATGCTTCGGAATGCCCGCCGATAAAGGGGTTTGACGCAGTTTTCCTCGCAGTGAACCAAACATCCTGCCTTAAATAGGCCGAATAACGAAAGTCAGACTTCATGGTCAGCCACTTTTTTGACGGCGAGTTTGACGACAACTTAGTACGTGCCTTGAAGTCAATCCCGTTCCCTCAATCCACGTTCTGCTTGAGCATCTTGGCGTTTGCCACCACCTCGGCAAACATTTCCCGGACAGCCGTTGCGCGGCACGCATACGGGTCGAAGTCTTTACCGGCGGCGTATTTGAGAAACAGGCTGCTGTTTTCGCCTGTGTAGCCCAAATAACCCATGGTCCAGGTGGTGAATTGGCGAGAATCAACTTCTTCCCAGGACAAAATCGCCGGATCAAAATGTCGTGAGTCAGCGGCAATCCGATGATAGGTCTCGTTTACTGCGCTTCGATGCCCTTCCAGACATTGCAAAAAAATGCCGCCCGTAAAGACCAGGCCCCCGGTAATGCCGTTGTGTGCGTTATTGCGCTGAGATACGCTCAAAATGCTGCGCACATCGAGCGTGCTCACGGAGGGGCGGACACGGCTGCAGTAGATCAGTCGAATTAACATAAATTCCTATTTTTGCCATTGTTAAAATAAATCACCAAACGGCTAGAGCGCGTTGTAACCAGTTAGTTTCAAATGACGGTGCGTGCGGGGAACAAAAACGAATGCGCGGCGCACGCAAACGAAGGAGAAATGAAACTGACATCGCCCATCGATGGTTATGAGTTTAACCAAAACACCATAACGTTAAACCGACAGACAGATGCGGGCATGAGCTGTGAACACGAGTTAGGTCTCTTACTATCACATGCTGCACTACGCCGCCTCATACTTCTTCACCAGCCTGCTCACCGTCGTGTAATGCACATCAAAATGGTCTGCGATTGCCGCCATCGAATGATGTCCCGACAGATAGGCAAGCGCAATCGCGTCATCACGTTCATACGCGCCGGCATAGTCAGCCAGCTCGCGCGC